>NZ_JBFBLV010000012.1:0-110004 GCF_040686835.1 Specibacter sp. NPDC078692 | reverse complement strand
CGACGTTGACTTTTCTTCTCTGACATCACTGACATCCTCTCAGCAGGATCAAAAATCCCGCTAATTCGGGTGTCCACTAATTCAGGCTAACCCCATTCAGGGTTGCTGTCGTTGCGAGAAGAGTGTCCGCGGCTGACACGCCCGTGTGGGGTGCCCGTTCCAGAGACTTTGCCAGGGTGCAGCCAGGCCACCAATCCGGCCAAGCCATATTCGGATCGGCAATGACGTCCCAAACTTCCTGCTGGGTATTGGGGAACGTCCATGAAGAAGAGAGGTCGTAAAGGCGAGCTGTCATGGGGTTATTGTTGCACGGGGCCTGCCGTATGGACACCAGGGGCCTTTGTCTCCCCATGGGCGTGACAGCATCCGATGCCGGAGGATCAGAAGATAGCTAGTGCGGTTCATCCAGCCAGACATCCAGCATCCAACTTATTTGTTTCGGCTAGCTTCTTCCGTGGTCTTTGCAGCTTCGTGGGTGGGGTTCGAGGGTGCAGGAATATGGCCATCAATGCTGGATGGTACTTACAGTCTCTGTTCCACCAAGATGGTGTCTCGCCAGGTTCCCGCGTGGGGGCCGTAGTCCATGTGTGCTATGCGTTCGCGGTGGCCGATCCGCCGAAAGCCTGCCTTGTCATGGAGGGCCAAACTGGGGGAGTTCTCAGGGAAGATCGACGACTGGATGCTCCAGTAACCAAGTTCCCGCGCGCGTTCGGCTAAGGCTTGGAGCAGAATAAGTCCGATGCCACGGCCGGCAGCTCCGGGATTCACATAGACGGAATGCTCGATGACGCCTTGGTAGACCTCACGGGTCGAGGTCGGTGTTGCGGCAGCCCATCCCTGCACTGCGCCATCGGCACTGGTGGCGACGAGGTTGAGCCCTGGAATTCTACCGGCGAAGAAGTCCTCCATAGACGGAGTGGAGATAGTGAAAGTAGCGTTGCCACCTTCGATTCCGGCGGCATAGATCCGTTCAACGGCAGCCCAATCGGACGGGATCATCTCCCGAATTTCGGCGCTCACAGGCCCAGGATGCGCGCGGATGCTGCTTCGAGTGCTCCGGGTACCAGCGAGTAGTACGCCCAGGTGCCTCGTTTCTCCCGCTCCAACAAGCCAGCCTCAACCAAGATCTTGAGGTGATGGGAAACGGTGGGCTGGCCCAGGTCCAAGGGTTCGGTGAGGTCACAGACACACGATTCGCCGCCCTCGCCCGCCTTGACGATGGAGAGCAGCCGCAGCCGGTTCGGGTCCGAGAGTGCCTTGAGAATTCGGGCAGAATCCTGGGCGTCGGCGGCGTTGAGCACGGGGCGTTCGCTGGGTTCGCAACAGACTTGCTCGGTGGTGGTCTCCATCGTTAATGCAGTGTTCATGTATCCATTATGCCCATAGATTGACAATTGTCGATATAGGGGTGAATACTTTTTGTATCGACAATCGTCAATCTTACGCTTAACTGGCTAGGAGCCTTGTGAGTACCAAGACCACCACCCCTTCCTTTTCCGGCGAAGCCGCCGTCATGGGCAAGCTCTCCACTCTGGACCGCTATCTTGCGGTGTGGATCATTGCCGCCATGGCTGCCGGGCTACTGTTGGGACGTTTCGTTCCCGGCCTGAACACGGCCTTGGACTCGGTGAAGATTGGTTCAGTGTCCCTGCCGATCGCCATCGGCCTGCTGGTCATGATGTACCCGGTCTTGGCGAAGGTTCGCTACAACGAGACCGGTCGTGTTCTGGCGGACCGGAAACTGATGATCACCTCGCTGATCATCAACTGGGTTGCGGCGCCGGCGTTCATGTTCGCCCTGGCCTGGATCTTCGTTCCTGATCTTCCTGAGTACCGCACGGGCTTGATCATTGTGGGCCTTGCCCGGTGTATTGCCATGGTTATGATCTGGAATGATCTGGCCTGTGGTGACCGCGAGGCCGCGACCGTGCTGGTGTTGATCAACTCCGTATTCCAAGTCTTCGCTTTCGGCGTACTGGGTTGGTTCTACCTTCAGGTTCTCCCGGGCTGGTTGGGACTTCCGACGACGTCGGCTGACTTCTCTTTCTGGGCCATCACCGTCTCGGTGCTGATCTTCTTAGGGATTCCTCTGTTGGCAGGTTTCCTGACCCGCACGATTGGGGAGAAGGCTAAGGGCCGTGACTGGTACGAGGGTAAGTTCTTGCCCAAGCTGGGCCCGTGGGCACTGTACGGTCTGCTCTTCACGATCGTGCTGTTGTTCGCACTCCAGGGAGAAGCCATTACCTCCAAGCCGCTGGACGTGGTCAGGATCGCGCTTCCGCTGCTGGTGTACTTCGTGGTCGTCTTCGCCGCGGGCATGGTGATCGGCAGGGTCCTGAACCTGGGTTACGCGAAGACCACCACCCTGGCCTTCACCGCCTCGGGCAACAACTTCGAGCTCGCCATCGCTGTCGCGATCGGAACCTATGGTGTCACTTCCGGACAGGCACTGGCCGGCGTCGTCGGACCCCTCATTGAGGTGCCCGTACTGGTTGCACTGGTCTACGTCGCCCTGTGGGCACGCAAACGATTCTTCACCAACTAGCCATTGCCGCCTTGCCTCAACGTCCCTCAAACTTTCCTTCAGGAGCATGATCCAATGAGCAACACTGAAACCATCAAGAAGCCCTCCGTACTCTTCGTTTGCGTGCATAACGCTGGCCGGTCACAGATGGCCGCCGCCTACCTCAGCACCCTCTCCAACGGTGCGATCGAGGTCCGATCCGCCGGTTCCCAGCCTGCCGCCTCGGTTAATCCGGCCGCTGTGGAGGCCATGGCGGAAGAGGGCATCGACATGTCCACCGAAATCCCCAAGATTCTCACCACAGACGCGGTGAAGGAATCCGACGTCGTGATCACCATGGGCTGCGGGGACACCTGCCCGATCTTCCCCGGCAAGCGCTACGAAGACTGGGAACTCGAAGACCCGGCAGGGCAGGGTGTGGACTCCGTCCGCCCGATCCGGGATGACATCAAGGCCCGCATCCAGGCCCTCATCGCCGACCTTCTCCCCGCCAACTAGAAAAGGGCCCTGTCATGACTGAACAAATCATCATTATTGGCTCCGGCCCCGCCGGCTACACGGCCGCGATCTACGCCGCCCGCGCCGGGCATGCGCCGCTGGTCATCGCCGGCGCCGTCACCGCCGGTGGGGCGCTGATGAACACCACCGAAGTGGAAAACTTCCCCGGCTTCCCGGCCGGCATCCAGGGCCCCGAACTCATGGACAACCTCCAAGAGCAAGCCGAACGCTTCGGCGCCCGCATCATCTTCGATGACGTCACCGCCACCACCCTGAACGGTCACCTCAAGTCCGTCACGACGGCAGCCGGGGAGAGCTTTGAAGCGCCAGCCATCATCCTGGCCACCGGCTCCGCCTACAAGGAGCTCGGCCTGCCGGAAGAGAAGAAGTTCACCGGCCACGGCCTGTCGATGTGCGCCACCTGCGACGGGTTCTTCTTCCGCGAGCACGACATCGTCGTGGTCGGCGGGGGCGACTCGGCCATGGAGGAAGCGACGTTCCTGACCCGCTTCGCCAAGTCCGTGACCTTGATCGTGCGTCGTGATGAGCTCCGGGCCTCGAAGATCATGGCGCAACGGGCCATGGAGAACCCGAAGATCCACATCAAGTACAACAGCGCCGTTACGGCCATCCAGGGTGAAGACAAGGTTTCCGGTGTCACCGTCCGCGACACCATCACCGGCACCGAAGAGGACCTGGCCGTCACGGGCGTCTTTGTCGCCATCGGCCACCTGCCCCGCACAGAGCTGGTGGCAGGGCAGGTCGATTTGGACGAGAACGGGTACATCCGGGTTCAGGCACCAACGACGCACACGAACCTTGAGGGCGTGTTTGCCTGCGGCGACGCCGTGGACTCCCGGTACCGGCAAGCCATCACCGCAGCGGGAACCGGGGCCGCCGCCGGCCTGGACGCCAAGAGCTACCTCGCTGCCTTGGATGACCGCCACAGCACCACGGCCAGCATCACTGAACCCGCCCTCGCCTAAACACCACCTGGCAGGGCCCTCAGCAACCGCTTACGAAACTAATTGTGAATATCTCAAGGAGAACCACGAACATGACGACCCAACGAAACGACCTGCCAGTAGCCATCATCGGCGCCGGCCCGATCGGCTTGTCCGCGGCCGCGAACCTGATCGAACGCGGCATCACACCCCTGATCTTTGAAAAGGGTGCCGACGTGGGTGCGGCCATTCGCCAGTGGGGACACATCCGTCTGTTCTCCTCCTGGGAGCACAATATCGACCCCGCGTCCCGCCGCCTGCTTGAGCCCACTGGCTGGACCGAACCGCGCCTCACGGCCCTGCCCTACGGCGCCGAACTCGTGGAGCAATACCTCAACCCCCTTGCTGCCGTACCGGCGATCAGCGCTGCCCTGCGTACCTCCTCGACGGTGACGGCTGTGAGCCGATTCGGCATGGACAAAACCCACTCCCGCGACCGTAACGAGCAGCCCTTCCTGGTCCGCGTCGCAACCGCCGACGGGACCGTGGTTGATCACCATGTACGCGCCGTGATCGACACCTCCGGCACGTGGGCGCAGCCCAACCCGTTGGGCCAGGCCGGCCTGCCCGCCCCCGGTGAGACCGAAGCCATCGCGGCCGGCCTGATCACCGAACCCTTGGCTGATGTCACCGGTGCTGACCGTGCCCGCTTCACCGGCAAACACGTGCTCGTCATCGGAGCTGGGCACTCCGCCGCGAACACCCTCATCTCCCTAGGCCAGCTGGCCAAGAACGAGCCCGGTACCCGCATCACCTGGGCCGTGCGCGGGGCCGACGCGTCCCGCCTCTACGGCGGCGGGGACCTCGACGGCCTACCTGCCCGCGGCCAGCTCGGCACCCGGCTGCGCGGCCTGGTGGAAGAGGGGCACATCGAGCTGCACACCTCCTTCACCACCACCGCCTTCTCCACTACGGATCAGGGATTGGCCGTCACTGGCAGCACCCCGAACGGGGACCTGACACTGACCGTGGACCTTCTGATCCCGGCCACCGGGTTCCGCCCCGATCTTGACATCCTGCGCGAAATCCGTCTGGAACTAGACCCGATCGTGGAAGCACCCCGAGATTTGGGGCCGATGATCGATCCCGAGTTCCATTCCTGCGGCACCGTCCCAGCCCACGGAGCCAAGGTCCTGGCCCACCCGGACAAGGACTTCTACATTGCCGGGATGAAGTCCTACGGCCGCGCCCCGACCTTTTTGATGGCCACCGGCTACGAGCAAGTCCGCTCCATCGTCGCCGCCGTGGCCGGAGACCAAATGGCCGCCGATCAGGTCCACCTCGAACTGCCCGAAACCGGTGTCTGCTCAACCGATCTTGGTGGTAGCTGCGATCTCCCGGGAGTCACCGGCACCGAACAGGACATGGCAGCAGATTCTTGCTGCTCCACCCCGGAACCCGTCGTTCTTGGCCTGCCCACCGTTGGTGGGTGCGGTGCCCCGGCCGAAGACACCACCGCGGCGCAGGAAGCAGCATCATCATGCTGCGCCGCCCCGGAACCTGTACTTATCGGAATCCCTACAGGACTGGCCCACGGCCGCTCCGCCACCATCACCGACTAAAGGAAATGAGTCAGCCATGACCGAGCCCCGCAAGAGCGTACTGACAGGCCTCAGGGACGACACCGCCGTCTTAGAGCGCATCAGTGAAGACCTGACACAGAAATTCACGGGCATCTTCGCCGCCGAAACAGTCGAGCGCTACGTTTTTGAGTCCTACACGGCCCTGGCCAGGACATCACGGATCCGGACCTACCTGGCTTCAACCACGGCCCGATTCGCAGCCGACCGACTCAGGGCCTTGGCCCAAGCCAAGGGCGCCATCGCTCACGACGTGCCCGAAGTTCTCTTCGTGTGTGTTCATAACGCCGGGCGCTCCCAGATGGCAGCGGCGTTGCTGAACAAGCACGCCCAGGGCGCTGTGCACGTCCGCTCCGCAGGGTCCGCACCCGTCGCCGAGCTCGAACCCTCCGTCATGGCAGCAATGGAGGAGGCTGGCATTGATCTTTCCGAGGAATTCCCCAAGCCCCTGACCGATGACGTGGTGCGGGCTGCCGACGTCGTGGTCACCATGGGGTGCGGGGATTCGTGCCCGATCTACCCGGGCAAGCAGTATCTTGATTGGAAGATCGAAGACCCGGCCATGAAGGACTTGGCCGGGGCTCGGGAAATCCGGGACGAGATCGACCTGCTGGTCCGGGAACTCCTCACCGAACTCACTACCGCCAAAAAGGAAAACTAAGAGGGTATCATGAGCGAGCAACCAGCCAGGGCAGGGTTTAGCGGTTCACCGGTCATTGTCGGGGTCATCCCCGATCAAGACCCGGCAGTGTGGGCCAGGGCTCTGGAACTGGCCGAAAGCCACTCGGTGCCACTCATCGCGGCGTTCGTGGACCCCGCCAGCTACCTGATCGAATGGACACCAGGGAACAAGGTCCTGCCAATCTCACTGGAACCCGTCATTGAACCAGACGATGAAACCGCTATTGCGGCAGCAGAACTCAAAGAATCTCTGGCTGCCGCAGCGGCCGGTTACGGGGTGGACTGGTCCCTGCGGATCATTGGTGGAGACCCCGCTCTGGCCCTCGGCCGCCTGGCCGAAGCGGTCGGTGCCGCCACCATCGTCATCGGTGCCCGGCGCCCAGGATTCATGGCGAAAGTCGATGAACTCGTCTCCGGTTCCCTCATGCACCGCCTCCTCACCACCCAAACCGTCCCGGTCCTGGGTATCCCTTCCCCCGATGTGCAACGTCACTTCCACTCCCATGGCTGAAAGTAGAACCAATCGATGAGCAACAAACCAGGCGTACTCTTTGTGTGCGTGAAAAATGGTGGCAAGTCTCAAATGGCCGGCGGCCTCATGCGCCACCTCGCAGGCGACACCGTCACCGTCTACACCGCAGGAACGAAACCCGGTCCATCCTTGAATGCCCAGTCCGTGGAATCCCTGACCGAGCTTGGCATCGACATCAGCGGCGAACGAACCAAGCCCATCACGGCCGAGATGCTCGCCAATGTCGGTCTGATCATCACCCTGGGCGGCGAGGCCGTGGTGGATCCTGTCCCGGGGATTGAGATCCGCAACTGGGACACCGATGAACCCTCCGCACGTGGGATTGAAGGCATGGAACGCATGCGTCTGGTCCGCGACGACATCAGGGGTCGCGTCGAAGCCTTGGTCGAAGAAATCAGCGCAACCAACAACTAATAGCAGGGCACACTCATGCTCCATTGGATGGCGATGCCCAGCAGCTGGCCTTGACCGCCTCTGCTGGTTTTCTCCTGTTGCGCCGCTGTTCCTAAAACGGACCGTTTATGACACACCGGTGCGGATTTGATCGCTTCGTGGCAGTGTCCTGTGATCAGTTGATGTTGCACCTGCGCCCGCAAAACAATTCCTCAGTGCGCCATTTTAAGTCGATGTGAGGCGGCGAATGTCTTCGGGAACCAGGGGGGAGGCCGGAGAATTATTCGGATCAGGTACCGTGGGATGCGAGGAGGTACATTCATGACTGTGAAAGCTGCACACATGGTGTCAAAGGGCTATATCCGGGAGTGGGCAGACGCGAAGAACATTGTCGACGTGCTTGATCTCCAGGACGGTCGAGGGTATCGCTCCTCATACAACAAAGCCACAGTCGTAAGCTACGGCTACGACGCCAAAATCCTCACCCGTGACCTCGAGTTGGACTACTCGCATATTGAAAACAGTGGAACCCCGGCGATCGTCAAACTGCGTAACGGAGACCCATTGACGGCGGCTGAACAAAGCGCCGTCATCGCGTTCCTTGACATGCACCTTGATCGGGGGAGGTATGCGGATAAAACTAAGATTCGTGTTCCCGCCATGGTGTTGAAAGCCGGAGGACGAATCGAAGATGCAGAGCTTGCCCTCGGAGATATGTTGCTCCTGTCACAGTCCTTTCAGGATGTCCTCAGGCTGACCGCTCTTGGGCTTGAACATTGGCCGTGGCAGATAAGAGAAGAAATGGGCCTTGCAACCGGAGACGGCGGGGTCCTCCTTTGGCGGCAACCCGACGGTGCTGAAATCTCCACAGTCTCCTTTCCACTCTCCCCGACCCAACTGCTTGTGATCGGTCAAGACCTCGCTGAAGATGCTCCTCTAAATTCGCGGCTTGCAGGGAACAGCAGGCGGTGGATCGTCGGAGAAAAGGGAACGCTCGATTTAAGTATGGCGGCGGTTATTGCGGCTCGACGATCTCAGGGATGATCTTCCCGCTTTGGGTGCTGCCATACTGGCAACGGTCACAATCGATTAGACCATGGATACCCGTTCTTGCATCCAACCTCGGTAAGGATTCTTCTGGATTCTGTTGCATGGCATGCTGAGGGTCTGACTTGAAGCTGTCTGCAGTTGGTGGCGAACAAGAGGATACAACCGACTCGCCATAAACACGCCAGAATCAGCGACAATTGCCGACTGTTTAGTACCCTTCATTGTTGCAAGTGACCCTCTAGAGCAAACGATAATGCGGAGTATTGGCAAGTCAAAATCATCCTCTCAGCCTAAAGCGGGGGTCGTCGGTTCGAATGCCGCAGCGGTTGAAACCGTCAAGAGTCTGGCATCACGGAGGGCGCATGTTCCGCCACGGGGCACCTTCGCAAGAGAATCAGCCTGAGCCGTGCGGCGAGCGGAATGAAGATGATGGTTCAAAAATAGTCCCGCAAAGTAGCGGAGTCAGCGCAAGCCCATCGCGTTCCGGACCTCATTCAGGATGCGGTGGACGGCGGTCTCCGCCATGACAGCGTCACCGCGGGCCACCGCCGCCGCAACATCCTCGTGGGCCTGCAAAGCCTCGTTCCGCGGCTTGAAAGGCATCAAGCCCTGCTTGGTTCGGCTGGTGAGCACCTCGGCCACCATGCCTTCGAGTGCCGTGAACATCTCATTGCCGCAGCTTTCGAGCAGCAAGCTGTGGAACTCGATGTCCACCGCCAGGAACGCCTCGAGCTCGCCGACTTCGCCAAGCCGCCTCAACTCTGCAGCCAAGAAAACCAGCCTGGCCCGTTCCGCCGCGCTCGCCCGGCGGGCAGCTCCGGCAGCCGCAATGGGCTCGATGGCGATGCGCAACTCCGTGAGGCTGCTGTACTGAATATCGCGCTGGGCAGAGCCCAGACGCCAGCCCACCAACTCGGGATCAAAGACATTCCACAGCCTGCGCTCCTGGACCACGATGCCCACCCGCCGACGCGAATACACCAAGTTCATGGACTCCAGGACCTTCATGGTGTCCCGCGAAACGGTACGGGAAACGCCGAACTCCTGCTGAAGGCCCTCAAGGGTCAGCCGGCTGCCCGGCGGAAGGGTCCCTGCAGCGATGGCGGAGCCAACCGCCTCGAGAACGCGTTCATGCATAGCGGGGGAGGCCCCGCCGTCGTGCGCGTTATCCGCGTTCGGTACTGTCGCCGTCGACATCTTCCCTGCTTTCCTCTGCGCTTGCGCGCCCTTCGATCGTACCTAGAAATTTGCAAAGGTATGACTTGTGACACCAAAAGATAGTATCTATCGACAGAAATGGTGATACCTTATTTTTCGGCGGACTTTCTTGTGAGTTGCGCAACGAACGTTCTTCATTGGCCAACGGCGTCTTCTTCGGAGTTGATACATGCAGTATTCAGCCACACATCTGGTGGTGATGGGCGTTGCCGGTTCCGGCAAGTCCACCATTGCGGCAGCTCTTTCCCAGCAGCTTGGCTGGGCATGTGCCGAAGCGGACGAGTTCCACCCGAAGTCCAACATCGAGAAGATGACCCGGGGCATTCCCCTACAGGACGAGGATCGATGGCCCTGGCTGCGGGAAATTCAGGCCTGGATGACCGCCCATGCCGCGGCCGGGAGGAGCACCGTGCTCACTTGCTCCGCGCTCAAGCAGAGCTACCGCAAGCTGCTCTCCGAAGCAAAGGGCCGGGTCCTGTTCATCCACCTCGACGGCGGCGCCGCGCTGATTGGCCAGCGCATGCAGGGCCGCGAGGGCCACTTTATGCCGCCCACGCTCCTGCCCAGCCAGCTGGCCACCCTTGAACCGCTAACCACCAACGAACTTGCCGCCGGCAGCCTACGTCTGGACATCTCCAATTCCCCGGCGGAGATCGTCACCGCTGTGCTGGCTGGCCTCACACTTCCCGCTCAGACCGAGCTCAGTACCCGCTGAGCTCGGCCACCGAGCTTGTCCAATATTTCCCCACTCCCCACGTAGTTCAGTTCAAAGGAGAACCATGGTCATCGAAGGATGGACCCAAACGCTAGGCGCAGGACCTCTGCTGCTCATCGCGGCGGCATCGATCTTCGTACTGCTGTTCCTGATCATCAAGCTTCGGATGCATGCACTCGTCGCCCTGATCGTGATCAGTCTCCTCACCGCATTCGCCACCGGAATCCCCGCTAACCAGGTGGTTCCCGTGTTGGTCAATGGGTTCGGTACAACCCTCGGCACCGTGGCTCTCCTCGTAGGCTTGGGTGCCATGCTCGGCCGCATCGTTGAGACCAGCGGTGGCGCCAAGGTGCTGGCCGACTACCTGATCGGCGTGTTCGGCGAAAAGCGTGCCCCGTTCGCCCTGGGCCTCGCCTCTTTGATCTTCGGCTTTCCCATCTTCTTCGACGCCGGTCTGGTGGTCATGTTGCCCGTCGTGTTCGCCGTGGCCCACCGGCTGGGCGGGGGAGTGCTGCGTTACGGCCTCCCGGCTGCCGGCGCCTTCTCCGTGATGCACATCTTCCTGCCGCCGCACCCGGGCCCGGTCTCCGCCGCTGCCTTCTTTGATGCCAACATCGGCCTGGTCCTGATCGCTGGCCTCATCACCGCCATCCCCACTTGGTACGTCACTGCCTACCTGTTCGGCCTGTGGACCGGCAAGAAGCTGGTCCTTCCGGTCCCGGCGATCCTGGGCCAGGCCAGCGCCGATGCCGAGTCCAACCCGCCGCGCTTCCGCACCATTATCAGCCTGCTGCTCCTGCCGCTTGTCCTGATCTTCATCAACACCGGCCTGAACACCCTGGCATCCTCCGGGGTGCTGTCCGAGGAGGTCAAAAACGAGCAGTGGTTCCAGGTTCTGCGCACCATCGGTGAAACCCCTGTTGCCCTGCTGATCGCCGTTCTGGTGGCCGTGTTTGTCCTGGGCACCCGCCGCGGCCAGAACGCCGGAGCCATAGAGAAGCTGCTCGAATCCTCGCTGGGCCCCGTATGTTCGGTCATCCTGATCACCGGCGCCGGTGGCATGTTCGGTGGTGTGCTCCGCGCTTCTGGCATCGGCTCGGCACTGGCCGATGTTCTGGGTGACCTAGGTATTCCACTGATTCTGGCAGGCTTCCTGATCGCCGCCATCCTGCGCATCGCCCAGGGTTCCGCCACCGTGGCCCTGACCACAACCGCTGGCCTCATCGCCCCGGCCGTGGCCATCGCCGGTGTGAACGGCATGCAGGTTGCCGCCCTGGTAATCGCCGTGGCAGCCGGCTCCGTGGTGGTCTCCCACGTCAACGACTCCGGCTTCTGGCTGGTGGGCCGTTTCTTCGGCATGGACGTCAAGACCACTCTGAAGACCTGGACCGTGATGGAAACTCTGATCGGCGTCATGGGCTTCGCCATTGCCGTGGTCATCTTCCTGTTGGCCGGTGTAGCGGGTTAGCTCGGCACCTGCCAGCCACGGCTGACTGAAGAACGACGGCGGGACGTCCAGATAGATTCTGGCGCCCCGCCGTGGTTCTTGATCAAGGCAAACCTCCCAGAAATAGTCTCCTGTGAAACTCTCGTTGGCAGGTTCTACGGCGGCAAGGCTCGGCATCTTTGGTTTCAGCTGCCCAGTCCCTTCGCCGCATGCCCCACCGAACGCATGCAACCCCTTGATTAGGGGACACGAGGCCAAATTTTGGGGCAAAAATCCTGTCCCATGTGCTCAACTCCCGAAATTGAGTCGATGATGACGGAGTTGCACCGTTCGCGGGGAGGGTGTGGACTTGTTGCGTTTGCCAGGGTTGCGAGAATCAAGATGGTATGTAATCGATCTCGCGACAAGGACCATTAGGACCCTCGTTGGCTGTGACGGCAACGATTTTGCGCGCGCAGCTTCCGGAAGCTTTTTATCCAAACAGGACAGCTTGGCCTGACTCAACTAGGCTGGAAAGTGGACGAAAGGAGCATTTCATGAAGAAAATCCTCATGGTATTGACCAGCGTTTCCGAGATCGGCGATACAGGCGAGAAGACCGGTTACAACGTGGCTGAGGCTGCGCATCCTTGGAAAGTCTTCAAGGATTCCGGGCATTTCGTTGATTTTGCGTCCATCAAGGGCGGACAACCTCCGCGCGACGAGGTGGACACGGCAGATCCCATCCAAGTTGCTTTCACAGAAGATGAGACCACGCGTGCCGGTCTCTACAACACGGCCTCTGTCGACGTCGTTGATCCCGAACAGTACGACGCCGTCTACCTCGTGGGAGGCCACGGCACCATGTGGGACTTCCCTGACAGCGAAGGCCTGCAGAACCTAGTAGCCAGCGTCTACAGTGCCGGCGGCGTGGTGGGCGCTGTCTGCCACGGTCCTGCCGGCCTGGTGAACGTCAAATTGGCCAACGGCATCCACCTCGTCAATGGCCGTAAAGTGGCAGCTTTCACCAACGATGAAGAAGTTGCCGCAGGAAAGGACAAAGTCATCCCGTTCTTCCTGGCTGACAGACTTGGGGAACTGGGCGCCACGCACGTCTTCGCTGACGTCTTCGAGGAGAAAGTTGAGGTGGCTGACCGTTTGGTGACAGGTCAGAACCCCGCCTCAGCTGCTGGCGTAGCCAAGGAAATGGAGAAGCTGCTGGCGGAGGTCATTCACCAGGAGAAGGCTGAGGAGCAGGACGAGGCGGAAGCAGTCCGTGCCCAGAAGGACGCTGAGAAAGCGGCCAAGAAGGCCGCAACCGATACCGGTCACTGACTCAGCAACCCACACTGGAGCTGGCTGCCGCACCGAAGATGGTGCGGCAGCCAGCTTTAGTTCTCTAGAAGTCTGCAGGCTTCTAGCTCGGTGGGGGAGAGAGTTGAGGCAAGGATTCACTGCTGCCGTTTATAGCTTCGGTCCATCGGGACGCGAAAATATCACAAATCCGGCGATCAAAAGGATCGAGGACCTACCCCGCCACGGTTCCGCTGGTTGCCCCTCTGGAGCGCAGCTGCTCGATGAGTTGTGTGAACGCAGCGATGTCTGTTGGACAAACGAAGGGGGGAGAAGCCGGAGCCCTCAAGGCCGGAATCCTCGGTGTCCGTGTGGTGGCTGACTCTGTCGCCTACCAGGAGCATAAAACGGGACAACAGCCGGCCTGCGAGCTCATCGTCCAACATGCCTTTGAAACCTTTGGCCGGATACCATGACCCGTGGACTATTTAGCGCTCTTCTTCTCTGTAACAGGAGCATGCATGAGCCCTTCAAGCCCTGAATTCTCCGTCTCAGTGGCTTGTTCCTCGCCGTCGGTAGCGTCGGTGGCCGTGCCGTGGGCTTCGTCGTCGGACGTGTTATCGACAATGGCGAGGGCTGCCGTTTTGGGTGCCTCGACCACTTCTGCGGGTTCTTCCGGAGAATCCGTGGCTGAGGTGTCTGCCAGGTTGACCTCCAACAGTGAGCTGCGATGACGGCGAGCGTTAGCCAACATGAACAATCGTTCTGCCGCGGCCGTATCGCCCTCCTCCTTAAGGAGAGAACCGGCTGCCATCAAGGCTTCGGCAGCAACGGCGTTTTCGCGGTAATCCAGAAATGCCCTAGCGGCTGATTCCGAGGAGATCTTGTTGATCTGGGCGCTGACGCGGCTGGCGTCCTCCAGTGAATATCCATGTCCCAGCTGGTAAACCTCGTGATAAAGGAAGGCATAGTTTTCCTCCCTGAAGTCCATGGAACGATCCAAACGAGCCTTCAACTCGGTCTGCTCCGCAGGGGAGAGATCGTCCACTTCAAGTCCGATGCGGTGGGCAAACTCTCGCAAGTATTCGGGGCTGGCCAGAGGCATGCCGCTCAGCGCGATGCGAGTTTCGCTCGCCTCTGCTGGCAACGGCTTGGGAGCGGAAAAGAGGGCAAGGAATTTTTGGATCAAGGTGTTCACGGGTTCTCCATTGGTAAAAGCTGCCCTTAAATCTTCTCAGTCTTCGGGGACTTTGCATGTATGGGAACCAGTGATACTCGACGCAGTGTGAGGGCGAGGTAGGTCCAGGTGGCTCGACAGGGGAGTCCGGCACGAAGCAACCCCGCCCCCGCATGCCCTGACCGCATAGGATCGTAACCATGACCAAAACCCCCTCGGATTTCTCCCGGCGCCGTCTTGCCATTTTCGCTTTCATGCTGACGTTCGGTATCGGCATGTCATCGTGGGTGGTCCGGACTCCGGCCGTGCGAGATCTTCTGGACGCCTCCACCGCCGAGATGGGTCTGGTGCTGTTGGGCCTCTCCGTAGGTTCCATGAGCGGTGTGCTTTCCTCAGCCTCCGTAGTGCGCCGCCGCGGCGTACGATTCACGGCAATGGTGGGCGGAGCCAACTTCATCATCGGCATCGCCATGATCGGCATCTTCGCGGGGGCGTCCAACCATGCCGGAGTTTTCGCCGGACTGGCACTGGTGGGCTTCGGCATTGGCGTCTCGGAAATCGCCATCAACATTGAAGGCGCGGCACAGGAAACACTGTCCGGGAAATCGGTCATGCCCGCCCTCCACGGTTGCTTCAGTCTGGGAACCGTGATTGGTGCGGTAGTGGGCATCCTGCTGACAGCCATCAACTTCTCCGTCACCTGGCAATTGGTCCTAGTGGCCTTGCTCGGTGCCGCCGTCTTGGCTACCTTGACCCGCTTCATCTCGGCGGAAACTGGCCGCGTCAGCCGCCTCCCGCGCGACGAAAAAATGCAGCAACCCCGCACATCCTGGCTCGACGCCTGGCGCGAACCCCGCATCCTCATGCTCGGGCTGATCATCCTCGCCCTGGCGCTCGCCGAAGGATCCGCCATGGACTGGCTACCCCTGCTCATGGTGGACGGACACGGCCTCACGCCCACCCTCGGCTCCGTAATTTTCGCCGGCTTCGCGGCCGCCATGACCATTGGCCGGTTCCTCGGCGCCCCGCTGCTGAAACGGTTCGGCAACGCCACCGTCCTGCGCGCCAGCACACTGATCTCCGCCGCAGGTATTGCGCTGGTGGTCTTCGCCGACAACCCGATCATCGCCGGCGCCGCAGTGTTGCTCTGGGGCGTGGGCGCCTCCTTGGGCTTCCCCGTGACCTTGTCCGCCGCGGCCGACAGCCCTGACCCCACCTCCGCCGTGGCCGCCGTGGCCACCGCCGGTTACGTTGCCTTCTTGGTAGGACCGCCCTTGCTCGGTTTCCTCGGCGAGGAGTTCGGCCTGCGCGGCGCCATGATCCTGGTTTTGGTCGTGGTGGCTCTCGCGTCCCTGCTGACCAATGCCGCCAAATCGCGGCCCCGCAAGGACACCACCGAATTGGAGTCAGCTGCCCTCTGACTCTTCTTTCTCATAAGGTTCGACGCCGGGAGCCCACCTTTCGCTGGAAGGTGGGCTCCCGGCGTCGTACGTGAAAAAGGCGAGGTTACTCAGACTGGTGGGCGCGCAAGGCCCAAGGTTTCACGCAGGGTGCTGCCTGGATAAGCGGTCCGGAAGAGGCTGCGCTCCTGCAAGATGGGCACCACCAGCTCCACGAAATCCGTCAGCGATTGCGGATAGGCGGGGCACATGAGGTTGAAGCCGTCGCAGGCGCCGGACTCAAACCACTCCTGAATTTCATCCGCAACCTCGGTGGGCGTGCCAATCATGGTGGCATGGCCACCGCCTGCAGCCAGGAAACCCAGCAGTTCCCGCAACGTTGGGTGCTTCGTCTCAATGATGCGCTGCACCGTCAGGTAACGCCCTTGCGGACCTGTGAACAATTCAGCAGGCGGTAGCGGCGCCACCCGCTCATCAAGTCCATGGGTGCGGTAATCCTGACCCGTGAAGACGCCCAGTTGCGCAATGGCTGCGTCAATATCCAAGTACGCATCGAGGGCCCGTTTCTTCTCCAGCGCCTGGGTCTGAGTTGCCCCGATATAGGTGACCAAGCCGGGCAAAATGGGAACTCCCGTGCCGCCGCGCCCTGCTTCATTCAGCCGCATTTTCATGTCTGCAGCGAACTCGAGCGCTGATTCCTTGTCCCATGCCACCGAATAAATGGCCTCGGCACAGCGGGCGGCGAAGTCCCGCCCGGATTCCGAAGATCCTGCCTGAAACAGCACAGGCCGGCCTTGGGGAGGGCGCGGAACATTCAGTGGACCTGCCACCGAGAAATGCTTGCCCTGATGATTGATGGGGCGAATGTGCTCGGGATCGATGAACGTCCCGCTGTCCCGGTCCCGGGGGAGTGCACCATCAGACCACGAATCCCAGAGCTGCTTGAGAACCCGGACAAACTCGTCGGCGCGCTCATACCGCTCGGCATGGGGCGGAAGTGCGGCCATTGAGTGATTCTGGGCCTCAGCATCAAACATGGACGTGACGATATTGGCCCCCGCCCGGCCGCCACTGATGTGATCCAGCGAGGCCAGCATCCGCGCAGCGTGGAACGGCGTGTAAAAACTGGCGGACACGGTGGTGACCAGCCCGATGTGGTGGGTGGCCCGGGCCATGGCGCTCAACGCCGTAATCGGTTCAAGAAGCCCCGGAACGCCTGCTGAATACCGGCGGTTCACGCTGTGCCCGTCGGCAAAGAACACGGCGTCAAGGAAGCCGCTTTCGGCCAGCTGGGCCAGCTCCTCGAAGTAGGCAATGCTGCCGACCCTATCGGCACTGGATGCTGGATGCCGCCAGCCCATGGTGTGGTGTCCGGTGCCAAACAAGAAGGCGTTGATGTGTAATTCTCGTGTCTTTTCCATGGTGTCCGTCCCCAATTTCACTCTCTCCTAATTCATCACTAGTCCGCCGTCGACCACCAGATTTTGTCCCGTGATAGCCCGTGCCCACGGCGAAGCAAAGAACAGGGCCGCGTCAGCAAATTCGGCAGGGGTGGTGACCTTGCGCAGCGGTGTCCCGCCGGCGATCAAGTCAAAGACCTGCTCGGGGGTAGCCGAGGAAGCGTCTGTGCTGCGCAGCAGACCTCCGGAGACCATGTTGACGCGGATGTTTGCCGGTCCCAGATCGGCCGCGAACGTCCTGGTCAACGCCAGCAAAGCCGCCTTGGCCGCGGTGTAGTCGTGGTAGGGGACCACCGGATTCTGAAAAAGGTTGGTGCCGATGTTCACAATGGCACCGAAGCCGGCTTCCTTGAGCCCAGGCAGCACGGCTTGGATGGTGTTCAGCGCCCCGCCCACCACTCCAGCGAACTGGGCCTGGAAATCTGCAAAGCCAATCTCATTGGCCTTGGGCCTGGCGTCTCCGTTGAAGGAAAAGTCCGGGAGGGCGTTGTTGATCAGGGTGGTGATGGGTGCGCCGAAATGCTCGGTGGCGGCGCTGACCATGGCTGCCACGTCATCGCTCTTGGTGACATCGGCACGCAGCGCAATGGCTTGATCGGGGCCGATTTCGGTGGCCAGTTGCTGGGCCCCGGCTTCACTGTTGCGGTAGTTCAACACCACCCGGGCGCCTTCACGGTAAAAGGAGCGGGCAATCTCCACGCCGAGCCCGCGACCGGCGCCGGTGATGAGAACAATCTGGTCTTTGATGAGCATGTGTGCACCTTTCAGAAGCGCGAAAGGATGCACAAAATTACGAGATATACACCAAAAAACGGCGTTCTCGTCCTTGATTCCGGACCGGCATCCCTTCGCTCGGATTATCGAGATCAGGTTCGACGGGTCTAGCTCTCAGCCGCAATGCGGCACCCCGTGCAGTGTCCAAGAGCAAAGCTACCACGTCCCGCTCGAAGCCCAGCCGCGGATTGGTTCTGAGTGGTTCGGATTGGCCCAGCGTGGTTCAGCTAGCTGCCAGCCCGCTCAGCATGAGATCCAGCCCGAAGGTGAATATTTTGCCAGCATCCCGTTCCGTATCAGCCAGCAATCCTGCGCCCGTCAATCCGGTCCGGGTCTGTTCATCGGTCACCGAACCCAAAACGTAGGAAAGCAGCGCCTCGGCGGCCCACTCGGCTTGATCCGCGGCGAGCTTTTCGCCTTCCAGCAGTGCGCCAAACTGTTGTAGCGGGGCCGTGGAACGTGGATCCAGGGCGTGTGCCAGTGCCACCACCTCGGCGCTGTCCCGCACCGTCAGCAGCGTTTCCCGAACACGCACCGCCAGCTCGCGAAGGCTATCCGGTGACTGAGCTGCTACGGGTGCCAGGATCAGTCCGGCGAGCACGGTGAGCAGTTCCTGCTTGTTTTTCACATGCCAATACAGTGCGCCCGGCTGCACCCCTAGATCACGGGCCAAGCGGCGCATGGACAAGTCAGCTAGGCCATACTCACGCAGGATTTCCATGGCTGTCTCCACGATTGCCTCACGCGTCAACGCCATCTTGGCCCCACCCTTTCCAGAATCCCATGCCACCGCAGCACCCCTCCATCTTGCCCCATCAGCAGGGCCCGTGATTGACAATGTCCACAGCTCACCCCACTATTGAACGGTGTTCAATTACTTTACAGACCTCGCCGATCGCCAACTCGACGGTGCCACCTTGACCCGCGATCAAGCCCTCGCCATCCTGGAATCCACCGATGATCAGCTGCTCGATCTGGTCGCGGCCGCCGCCCGGCTGCGACGTGCCCACTTCGCCAACACGGTCAAAGTGAACTACCTGGTCAACCTCAAATCCGGGCTCTGCCCTGAAGACTGCACCTACTGCTCCCAACGCCTTGGATCAGCTGCCCAAATCCTGAAATACACCTGGCTCAAACCCGAAGATGCCCTCGCTCAGGCGGCCACCGGCATCCGCGCCGGTGCCTCCCGGGTCTGCCTCGTCGCCAGCGGCAAGGGCCCCAGCGACCGCGACGTGGACCGCGTGGCCGGGATGGTGGGCAACCTCAAGGAGCAGTACCCCGCCGTGGAGGTATGCGCCTGCCTCGGCATCCTCAAAGACGGCCAAGCCCAGCGTCTGAAGGCCTCCGGGGCCGACGCCTACAACCACAACCTGAACACCAGCGAAGAAAACTACGCCGACATCTGCTCCACCCACACCTTCGCCGAACGCGTGCAAACCGTGGAACATGCCAAGGACGCCGGCCTCTCGCCGTGCTCGGGACTGATCGTGGGCATGGGAGAGAGCAACAATGACCTCATCGACGCAGTCTTCGCCCTCCGCGCCCTGGGCAGCGAATCCATCCCCGTCAACTTCCTCATGCCCTTCGACGGCACCCCGCTGGAAGGCACCTGGCTGCTCACCCCCGCCCACTGCCTGCGCATCCTCGCCATGGTTCGCTTCGCCTGCCCCGACACCGAATTACGCATGGCCGGCGGGCGCGAAATGCACCTGCGCACGCTCCAACCCCTGGCCCTCCATGTGGCCAACTCGCTCTTCCTCGGCGACTATCTCACCAGTGAGGGCCAATCCGGGGCCGACGATCTGGCCATGATCGCCGACAACGGCTTCGTCGTGCTGGGTGCCAAGACGTCCGCTCTCCAAGTTGCGGGCCTCCCTGACGTGGCCCGCCCTGAGCTGAACCGTCAAGAAGCGTTCGACGCCGGAACCTCCGTGGTCAGTCCCGTCACCATCCGCCGGCGCGGGGCCGGGACGGCCGTGGCGCCCAATGCTTGAGGCTGCCACGATCGCCGCAGCAACCGCTGTGAAGGTTGTGCCTGGTGCGGATCCCGGGATGCGATCGCTGATTGCCAGGGACAGAGGACTGCTCTGGCACCCGTATGCGCCGCTGGATGGGGACGCACCTTATGCCGTCCATGCCGGCAACGGGGTAAGGCTGAGCCTTGGAGCTGCCGATGGCAGAGAATTTGAGGCCATCGACGCCATGAGCTCGTGGTGGTCCATGATCCATGGCTACCGCAACCCGGTCTTGGATCAGGCACTGCAGGAGCAAGCCGGGAAGTTCAGCCACGTCATGTTCGGCGGGCTCACACACCAGCCCGCCGTGGAACTTGCCGAACGGCTCATCGCAATGATCCCGGATGGTCTTGACCACGTGTTCTTTGCCGACTCCGGCTCGGTCTCCGTGGAAGTGGCGCTCAAACTCGCCATCCAGTACCAACTGGGCCGCGGCCGCCCTCAACGCACACAATTCCTGGCACTGCGCGGCGGCTACCACGGCGACACGTTCGCGGCCATGAGCGTGTGCGATCCCGTCGACGGCATGCACGCAGCCTTCCCCTCGCTGGTAGCTAAACACCATTTCCTGCCGCGGCCACCTGCCGCCCGGCTCATAGATGGAGAACTGCTTGCCGACCCTGCCGAAGTGGCTGGGTGGATCACTGCGCTGGAGGAAACCGTCGCCCGCCACCGTGACGAGCTGGCCGCCATCATGGTTGAACCCGTGGTGCAAGGCGCCGGCGGCATGCACTTTTACGCACCCCAGTGCCTTGCCGCCGCCCGCCGCGTAGCTGACGATCACGGACTGCTGCTGATCGTGGATGAAATTGCAACAGGTTTTGGCCGGACCGGCAAGCTCTTTGCCTCGGAGTGGGCCGGGATCGTCCCGGACATTATGTGCGTGGGCAAGGCACTCAGCGGCGGCTACCTGACCTTGGCGGCCATGCTGTGCTCTGCCCGCGTGGCGCGCACTATTACAGATTCCCCGCTGCGTGCCCTCCTGCACGGGCCCACCTTCATGGCCAATCCGCTGGCATGCGCCGTGGCTTGTGCCTCCATGGACCTGCTGCTGTCCGCGGATTGGCAGAGCAACGTGCAGCGGATTGAACAGAATCTTGCCGTAGCTCTGGCTCCGGCCACCAACCTCGGATCCGTGCGGGATGTGCGGGTCCTTGGTGCCATCGGTGTGGTGGAGCTTGCCGAAGCGGTGAATGTTCCCGCGGTGACCCGTGCTGCCTTGGAACACGGTGTCTGGGTGCGGCCCTTCCGCAATCTGGTTTATACGATGCCGCCCTACATCAGTAGCCCGGCGGATGTGGCCACGATTGGGGCGGGCATCACCGCAGCCATTGCCCAGGCGCACGGCTGATGGCCAGCACTCCTGAACGTGCTGGCGCCCCCGCTGAAACCACCAGTGCAAGCACGGCCATGGAGGCGTGGCTTGCGGCACGGGCTAAGGTTCGGCGGCAACGTGGCCTGGTGCGCACGGCCTCGATGCGGCTCTGGCCGGAGGAGTCAGAAAGTCCGGTAAACCCGCTAGCTCCTGACAACCCCGACGGCGCCGCCTCTGGGGAGATCATTGACCTAGCCTCCAACGACTATCTGGGACTCTCCGGCGATCCGCGGGTCATCGCCGCCTCGGTGGCAGCGCTGCAGGATTTCGGCGCCGGAGCCAAAGCATCGCGCGTTGTTTGCGGCACCACCCCTGCCCACGTGAAACTCGAAGAACAGCTCTGCGCCCTCACCGGGCAGCAAACTGCGCTCGCATTCTCCAGTGGGTACACAGCAAACCTTGGTGTGGTGACAGCACTGGGCGGGCCGGGCACCCTGATCATCCACGACGCCCACGTGCACGCATCCCTCATCGACGCCGTCCGGCTCTCGCGCTCGCAGGCCATTGCCGTGCCCCACAATGACCTCAATGCCATCTCGGTGGCACTGAAGAATCGAACCCAACCACGCGCCATCGTGGTGGTTGAATCCGTCTATTCGGTATTGGGCGACGCGGCCGATCTGCCGTTGCTGGCCCAGTTATGTGCGGAGACCGACGCCCTCTTGCTCGTGGATGAGGCCCACAGCTTGGGCGTGGTCGGTGACGGGAGGGGTGCCGTTCATGCGGCGGGCTTGGCTGGTACCCCGCACGTGGCGGTGACCGCCACACTGTCCAAGTCACTGGGATCCCAGGGCGGTGCTGTGCTGGGTTCGCCCGCCCTGCGCGAGCACCTGGTGAACTCGGCCCGGACGTTTATTTTCGATACTGCTTTGGCGCCGGCTGCGGCTGCCGGGGCTGGTGAAGCGGCACGGATTGTGCTGGCCGAGCCTGAGCTGAGCAACCGCGTCCGAGCCAACGCAGCCGCCCTGGCCCGCAGTTGTGGAGTGCCTGTGGCGGCGGGCGCCGTGCAATCTGTCCCGATGAAATCGGCCGCCCACGCCGTCCACGTAGCTGAGCAATTGCGGACGGCGGGCATCCAGGTGGGCTGCTTCCGCCCGCCCAGCGTGCCCGACGGTGTGTCCCGGCTCAGGCTCACCGCCCGGGCCAGCCTCACTCCGGAACAACTGCAGCGTGCCACGGACAAGCTGGCACTGCTGGTACCGAATTCCCGGGTTAGTCCCGCGCCCAGAAAATTAACTGACGTTCTGCACCATGAGGAGCACGGTTTTGACCTTGACAAGCATTAGCAGCCCGCAGCTGGTTAAGGAGGTCATGCGGCGCACGGAGGATTTCATCCCCAGCAACGCCCTAACCTCGGTGGTCGATATGGCGCCTGGCACACTGCGCATTCTGGCCAAGGCGCGCTTCGCTTTGCCCCCGGTGCTGGCCTCGGCGACGGGGGAGAAGCATCGCGCTGTCCGGACCATGGTGGGCAAGTTTTTTACGCCTGCCAAGGTTATGGGCATCAGCGAGCGAGTCCGTGAACTGAGCGCGGAGCGGCTGGCAGTGACGGCTGCGGCACTGGCCCCTGCCGCACTGAAGTACGGTGCCGAAAGCCGTGGTGTTCCGGGACATCGCATGGTGGACATGGCTGAATCGATTGCCATGCACATTCCGCCGGTCATCATGGCAGAACTGACAGGTCAGCCGATGCCCGAGCTTTCCCTGCTGAAACGCTGGAGTCAGGACTCCCTGGAACTGTTTTGGGGCTGGCCCGATCCCGATCGGCAACAGCAGCTGGCCCACAGTGCCGCAGAATTCTACGGGTGGCTTCGCGGTGAAGCCGATGCTGCGCGTGGGACGGATTCCCTCTTCGGGGTGTTGCACGCCGCTGGTCTGAGCCAAGCCGAGATCTGTTCTCTGGGCTATTTTTTGGTGATTGCCGGCCAGGAGACCACCTCCTTGCTGATCAGCACGGCACTGTATCGAGGAATCCAAAAGGGCTCGTATCCGGACGCCCCAGCGTGGGCGGACTTGGCGGAGCCCGCCGCTGCGGCAGCGCACGTCCTTAACGTACTGGCCACCGAATCGTCCGTGCATACGTGGCGGCGGGCAGTTGCGCAGAACACCACGCTCGGCGGCCTTGAGCTGCCAGCCGGTGCCGAGATTTTGCTCGAGCTCAGCGGCCATCACCCTGCCGATGCCAGCCCTACCGCGTATTCGCTGGCCTTTGGGCACGGCCTACACCGCTGTCTGGGCGCCAAATTGGCTGAAATGGAGGCTGCGTTGGTAGTGGAGGAAACCGCACGCGCCCTGCCGGGGCTGGAACTTGCAGGTCCCGAACCTGAATGGCTGCGCTTGCTGTCCTTTCAAGCACCGCTCACCGTGAACGTCGCTGTAAGGAAGCCATGAATCAGCCCACCACTATTTCGCCCAGCATCATTTTCATCACCGGCACCGATACCGACGTTGGAAAAACAATCACGACCGCGGCCCTGGCAGCTTCCTTTGCAGCAGCCGGCGCCACCGTGGCCGCATACAAACCCACCCAAACTGGCGTCTCTGGCGCCGAACCGGGCGACATGGACGAGGCGCGCCGGCTCGGCGGCATCTCCACCGTGGCGGAGGGCATCCGGTTGAGCGCACCCATGGCTCCAGTTGCCGCAGCAGAACGAGAAAACCGAAGTCTGCCGTCCTTGACTGACCATGTGAACACCATCAGCGCATTGGCAGGCTCCCATGACGTTGTCCTCGTTGAGGGTGCCGGCGGGCTGCTGGTGGAAATGGACCAACAAGCTCACACGCTCGCGGATCTGGCGGCGAGCGTGAAAGACGTGGCCCAGGTCCTCATAGTGCTGGTCTGCCGCTGCGGTTTGGGGACCTTGAACCACACACAATTGACGCTTGAAGCCCTGGCGCACCGCGGACTTCCTGCGACAGGTTTGGTCATTGGTTCATGGCCGGAGTTGCCCACCGATCTTGAGCTGGGAAACCGCAGCTATCTTGGTTCCCTCCCCGTGCCATTGCTGGGCGCCTTGCCAGCGGGCGCGGCGGCTCTGGCGCCCGACGTCTTCCAGCAACGTATCCCGAGCTATCTGCAGCTCCCCAAGGAGTGAGGTCTTGCTCATAAGGTTCGACGCCGGGAGCCCGCCTTCTCGCGAAAGGGGGGCTCCCGGCGTCGCACGTGGTTTGACGACGGGCACCACAAGCACGAGTACCACGTGCCTGGTGGCCGATCATGGACTCATGACGATTGAGTTCCTGTACACATTGATCAGCAATGCGCCAGACATTGTGGGGACGGCGTTTGGGGGTTCGCCCCCATCGCACTCGAGGGCGTGGATCTTTTCCCTGGAGAGCCTGCCGATTAGAGCCGGGCTAGGCGTGCGCGGGCAAAACTGTAGAGTCCGTAGGCGATCAGCCCCACGCCGATCATGATCAAGATGGCCTCCCCAAACGGCAGTGCGGCAAGGGCCTTCAGCGCACCGTCCAGGCCCGCGGCATCCTTGGGATCCACCTGCACGGCGGCGATGACGAACAGCACACCGAGCGTGACAATGGCGATGCCCTTGGCAATGTATCCTGTCATTCCCAGCGCGTCCACGGCCTTCTTCGCCTGACCGGATGGCAGCGCAATGTCTTCGTGGAACTTCTTCGTGGCGCCCTTGTAGATGAAGTACCCGCCAATGCCGGCCGTGACCAGCCCCACCACAATGAGCAGTGCCTGCCCACCCGGCAGCGACAGAATGGTCCCGCTGGTTTGTTGCGCACTTTCGGAGGAGTTGGACGGGTTCCGCAGAGCCAGCGAGAGCGCTGTCGAGGCCAGCGCGGCATAGGCCACACCCTTGCCGAGCGAAACCAGACTGCGCACCCACCGCTTTTTGGACGAGGAACCAATACCCAGCGCGGCCTGGACCAGAAGCCACAACGCCAGTGCCGCCAGGCCCACCACGGCGACCCACAGCAGGATCATGCCGCCGGGCAACTTCGCCATCTGCGCGAAAGCTCCGGACTGATCCGATTCACCGCCCTGATGGTTCGCGATCTGGATGGCGAGGTAGCCCATGAGCAGGTGCATGAGGCCACTGGCCGCGAAGCCGATCCTTGCCATGATGGTCAGCGCCCGGCTGTTTCCGGCTTTGCTGACAGCCTGATGAGCCTCGTTGGCGGCATTCATGTTCCATCCACCTGAGGCTGAGACTTTTCGCCGTGGACATGTTCCCCACGGATGCGGACGGTCCGCTGTGTATCGATGGCCATGATGGCTCCTAAGATGACAAGGGATAGAGAAATGGATGCCGCTGTGTCAGTGATCCAGTGGTAGCCAAGGTACAGCCGGCTGGCCACCTGCGCCAGAATGACCACGGCGGCAATGCTGAACAGCAGCACCGTCAGAGCCTGATTTTGGCGCCGGCTCGCAATCAAAAAAGCCAGTATGAGCAGGAAGTCTGCTGTGCCCAGGACGTGGCCGGACGGGAATGAGAATGTACTGTCCGGGCTCATCAGCATGAGGTCTACCGGAGGCCGCGGATGCTGAACTAAGGGCGCTAAGACCTTGGCCAAGATCACCCCGGTGATCATTCCGCAAGCCAGCAAAATGGGCCGCCAGGCGTGTTTGGCCAGCAGCGTCCAGCCCACCAGTACCACCAGGACGATGATGGGCAGCGCCGTCGGCCCGAACACCACAGCCAACACGGACATGATGGCCGTCAGCCCGTCGTTGCGCAGCGAGACAAACCAATCTGCCACGGGCTGATCGAAGCGCTGCAGCCCGCTGTGGGTCATGACGCTGACAACCAGCACCGCGAACAGCGCCAGGCCCACCACCATGAGAACTAATGCGGTGCGGTACAGCCCGCGCCTGGTGGAGGCAGCAACGAACCTTTCCTCCACAATGAACTTTTGCCGCCAACTCATCGGTTAGTTCCCTTCCGTCGGCCGACGTCGGCTTACGTCTGCTTACTTTGCTCGGCTTACTTGGTCGGTTTACTCTGCTCGGTTTACTTGGCCGGGGCGCTCATTCTGATGGTCAGCGCCTGTGGCTCCACGCTGACTTTGAGGTGGCGCACCTCGCCGAGATGATCGCCGTCGAGCTCGAATTCCTGCGGACTATCCAATTCAATGACAGCACTCTTGCCCGAGTAGCTCTGCACCGACTTATTGCTCTTAGTGCCCTTGCCAAAGACACCGGCCACGACGCTCAACCAGCCAAAGCGGCCGCGCGGTGCCAGCACCAGCAGGTCCAGGATGCCGTCGGTGAACAGGGCGTCGGGGAAAATCTGGACGTCTCCCATCAGTTTCCCGCAGTTGCCCACCATGACGCTGCGCATTTTTCGGTGGATGGCGTGCTGGCCGTCGATGGTGATGGTGGCACCGACAGGCTTGCCCGGCAGCTTGCGAATCCCGGCTTCGACGTAGGCCAGCCAGCCCACCCGATCCTTGAGTTCATCGTTGGTATCGCCCATGATGGCGGCGTCGTAGCCAACTCCGGCGGCGACCAGGAAGATCTGTTCCTGCTTGCTGTGATCGAGCACGGCCTTGACCACATCGATCTTCGTTTCGGAACCGGACAGCACGCTCTGAGCTGCGTTGAGCGGATTGGTGACGTCCATCCCCAAGTTGCGGGCCAGCAAATTGCCGGTGCCCAGGGGCAGCAAACCCATGGCCATGTCCGTGCCGGCCAAGACGGAGGCCACCGTGCGGACGGTGCCGTCGCCGCCTGCTGCAATAACGACGTCGACCCCTGCCTCAAGCGCCTGCCGCGCCTGACCAGCTCCTGGGTCTTCCTCCGTGGTTTCCAGCCACAGTGGCTCGGCCCAACCCGCGTCGGCGCACAGCTGGAAGAAGTCCGCTTTGAACGATTCGTCAGGCGCCTTGACCGGGTTAATAACAACGGCGGCGCGTTGGTTCTGCTGTGAGTTGTTCTCGGTCATGACGTCTCCTGAGTGAAGGAATGTGGAACTGAACAGAATAGTAGCCTGTGGTTCGGCAGGGCAGCAGCTTCTAGAGCAGTCCGAGCGCTGCGAGTTGTTCCGCGAGGCCGGCCCCATCCGGCGCAGAAACCCAGGGTGCTTCGCCGTGGTTGAAGGCAGGGTCGTCAGGGGCGTGGGAACCAGCATGGGCGTGGCCGACAGCATGCGCATGGCCACCGGCCAGCAGCGCCTCGCTGGGGGACAGTTGGCGGATGGCAATGGCTGCCGTCTGCTGCGGATGGGTCCGGGCAAACTCGGCGTAAATGGCGGGATCGTGCTGGCCGTCGTCGCCGATCAGGAGCCACTTGACGCCAGGGAATTCCTGGGCAAGCCGGGCCAGGTTGCGGAGTTTGTGTTGGGGCCCGCTGCGGAACCAGTACTGGCGGGTGGGGCCCCAATCGGTGAGCAGAAGGACGCCGTCGGGATATAAGTTCCGGGCCAGGAAGCGGGCCAGTGCCGGTGCCACATTCCAGGCGCCGGTGGATAAATACAGGACGGGTGCGCCGGGGTTTTGAGCCACGACCCGATCCAGCATGACGGCCATGCCCGGAGTGGGTGTCCGTGCGCGCTCGCTGAGAACCAGCGTGTTCCACAGTGCCAACAGGGGCCGGGGCAAGGCGGTGACCATGACGGTGTCATCAATATCGGAGACGATGCCGAAGGTGGCCTCCGGATCGACGATCTGAACGCGAGTCTGCGCCGGTTTGGCGCCTGCGCTGCGCAGCGTGATGGTGTGCCAGCCCGGCGTCAAGGAGCATTCCAGAACCACATCCACCAGCCCGCCGGCATCGGCCTGCACGAGGTGAGTCACGCCGTCGACCTCTACCTCAACGGTGCTGCTGCGAACGGGCACACTCATGAAGGCCCGCCAGCCGCGCACCGTGCCTGTGGTGTTGGTCCCGGAGGTGCGCATCAGGACCACCCGGGCCAGAACGCGCACCCAGGTGGTACTGCCGTAGCCGGGGTAGGCCACCACGGTGGGGACGGCGCCGGTTGAGGTGGCGATGCGTCCACGGATGGTGTGGATGGCGTCGGCCACGTGGATGACCTGCTTGAGGAGCGCCCGGGCCCGAGGGGGTGTTGCCGTGGTGGCTGCGGCTGTTGTTGCTGCTGTGATTGGCTCTCTGGGCGTGCTTGGCGTGCCGGATTGCTGCTTAGCGGTGGTGCGGAAGAGTGATTTTCGCGAAGACGTAGGCATGGTTCACTGTCCCACAAATACGGTCGGTGGTGCGAGCGCGCGCGGGGACTGATGGTGTTCGGACGCCTCAGCTGACATGCTCCTAAGTAGTATGTTTCAAAGGCAGGCTGCAGGCCTGCCGCGATGCAGCAAGCCGAGCCGAAAATAGGAGTCCTGATGGATATGCGCTTGGAATTAGTCCCGCTACCCACCACCGATGTTGATCGGAGCAAAGCCTTCTACGTTGACCAAGTGGGATTCACCCTCGATCACGATGTGGAGCCGGGCAACGGTATGCGGGTTGTTCAGCTGACTCCGCCGGGGTCCGCGTGTTCCATTGTTATTGGCGTGGGCATCAGTGACCCCACCGCCGCGGCCGTCCACGGACTTCATCTGGTGGTGGATGACCTGGAGGCTGTCCGCCAGGCACTGCGAGGCAAGGGAGTGGAGGTTTCCGACATTAGCGATATGGGTGGCGGTGTCCGCTATGCGTACTTCAGTGATCCTGACGGCAACTCCTGGGCCTTGCAACAGATTTCCGTTTCGGCACGCTTGCCTGAGTAGGGCGGGCCGGGCTGGCTAGTTCACAGTTCGGCTTCTTAGTTGGGCGTCTTAGTTGGGCGGCGCAGCAGCGGTCACTTGCCAGACGTGCCCATCGGGATCGGCAAAAGCGCCAACATAGCCCCAAGGCTGTCGCGCAGGCGCAGTGACTGGAGTGGCTCCGGCGTCTTGGGCCTTCTTGATCAGATCGTCGACGCCGGGTTCACCGTCTGCTGTGATGCTGATAAAAGTCTCGCTCTGGCTACTGGATGCTACCTCGCGGTTTCCCACCACCCAGCCAAACCCGCCAGTGGGAATGAGCATGAGCCGCACCCCGTCATTGATCTGGAACTGTAATGGTTCCGGGATGCCGTCGTCGGCAGCTTCACCAATGGGGCTCAGACCGAGTCCTGTTGTGTAGAAGTCGAATGATGTGCGGCGATCCGCGATGGGAAAGCTGATGATTATTGCTGAGTTCTCCATGGTTTCATTATGGGCCTTGGGTTGCGGTTTGGGCTCCGGACTGGTGGGTGAAAAGTCCTGAATTTCGAGAGTTTTCACCTAAGTGTGAGGTGCGTTGAGAACCACATGTTCGCTGGGGATCCGTCTCGGAATGATCTGCAATGCAATGTGACCGCCTTTCCCAGTGCCTCGCAAGCCTTGGTTGGCCAAGATTGTATCGAATATTTTGTGCATCGCATCCTCATACGTTTGAAAGCGGTCAACGCCGAAAAGTTGAAGATCTCATCGGTCGCTCTGATGTGTTCTTCCGCCAAATCGATGAGCGTCACCGCCCATTCTCTGTTGGGCGCGACGGTCGAGAGGTCTCCATCCAGCAGTATGGCGTCTATGCTGGCCCGGCCCTGTTCCCAGCGAGCGATCATGGTCATTCCTCTCCACTTTCAATGTTCAGTTCAACCATTGGCTTATTCAGAATGGTCGCCAGGAAAGGGTCGGTCTTTCGTTCCCAAGCGTCGGGGCTGACTCGCTCAATATTGACTTCCTGTCCGGTTATTTGACTCGCTTGCATCGCTGACGTCGAGGCGTCGCGCCTAGTAACCTCGCCCACCAGCAGAACGTCTATGTCGTTCGGAGTAGCCACTGGGTGGCCCTCGTGGCGGGCTGCCCATGACCCGAAGATGAGTGCATGCTGTATTCCTGGCACTTGTGAAGCAGTGAATCGAGGACTACTCACGAGCCGCGATTTCCCTGGCGGCGATCTTTGAACAAATCTGAGTCCACCAGCCGGCTGATTTCACGGTGGACGGTGGCCGGTAGCTCGCCGACCTTGCGCCCGAGTTCCGCCAGCGTATATTCCTTCTCCGGATGGAGTAATAACAAAGCGAGCAAGGCGCCCTGAGTATTCGACCTACACAGAGTAGCGAGGGCTGAATGTGGAGTCTTCATATAAAGTAGCTATCCATTTAGTGGACCCTGTTCTGCACGTCATAGTCTGGACAGGTATTTCGACGTTGCGTATGGACTTGAGAGGTTGGACGGCCGGAAACGCGTGGGTGCCCGCCCGGATCGGCACCACCATCGCAAAAGGGACGGCGCTTGCGGGAAAAGACGGCATTAGACGGCCGTCTTTTCCCGCAAGCGCCGTCCGATGTGGAGCTACCCCACTATTATGGTGCCCACATGATGAGGCGGGCCACAGCTCATCACCCCGGGTCCACTAAATGGATAGCCATCTTGTGCAAACAGATGTTCCCTTGGACGTCTAGAGACAACGCCGCTCACTACGGCGAGAGCTGCGGTGTGGCTTTGACACGTCGCGGGCACGGATTTCTGTTGTCGTCTGCACAGCCTTCAGGCGTCCGTTTGCGGAACACTCTTCGGGTCACTGGTGTGGCCCAAAGCGGAACCGTCAGGGCGTAGTCAGTGCTCGCAGACGTTACGGCGGTGGCCAAGTTGGATCTCTGCTACGACGAGAATGTTCTCGTCAACGGTGAAGGTGATGCTGTAGTCCCCCATGTGAACTTCTGAGTATGTGAACTCTGAGGACGGGACGCTCTTGGAGGGATATTGGGCCCCTCCTCTGCCATCGCTTCGTCGAACGCCGCCACCTCTTCGATTCATTCTAGGGCCTCAAGCATCTGCTCGTAGCGCTCAGGGCTGACAACGACATGTTTGGCTTGTACGTCCTGCGCCTTGAAATGAGCATGAAATGGCTTCCTTGAATGGAAAGCCATACGGATAACGATGCCCACTCGTTGCTTCCTAGATGTTGGCTAGTACCAGTGCCACATCTAGGTTCGGGATGTTGATCTGGGCGTCGGCCACCGCCCGGACTGCAGGCTTGGCATTGAAGGCCACGCCTAGGGTTGCTGCGGCCATCATGTCTAGATCATTTGCGCCGTCCCCAATGGCCATCGTGGCGTCCGGTCCAATGCCCGCTTCGACGCTCCACGACCGCAATTGCACGGCCTTGGCGGCGCGGTCCACGACGGCTCCGCTGACCTTACCGGTCAAGTGCCCGTCAACAATTTCCAGATCATTGGCCATGGCGTGGTCCAGACCTAGGCGTTGGGCCAATGGAGCGAGGATCTGGGAGAAACCACCGGAGACGGCACACACCACATGTCCCGCAGCTTTGGCGTCGGCCACGAGCCGCTCGGCGCCCACAGAAAGCTTAATTTTTGCGCCCACATCGGCCAGCACACTTTCCGGTAGCCCGGCCAGGGTAGCCACCCGGTGGTGCAGGCTCTGCGCGAAATCCAGTTCTCCGCGCATGGCAGCCTCCGTGACTTCGGCCACCTCGGCTTCCTTGCCGGCATGTGCGGCCAGCAATTCAATAACTTCTTGTTGGATCAGTGTGGAATCAACGTCCATGATGATGAATTTACGTGGTGCCTCGCGCAGCGAATCGGGGACCACAGCAGTGCTTACACCGTCTTGGGCAACATCTGCCAGCGCGGCGCGGAGGCGGGCAATGCGTGCTGCAGCCTGCGCATCAGTGGCTCCGCTCGGATCAAGTGAACCCAATTCCAGTACTGCCGCCACAAATCCTGGGTGGTTCTCCGTGCGTTCGCTGGCCACCGTGTAGCCATGTTCGATCAAGACTGACCGTACCTTTTCAAGGGCGGTGGGAGAGAGCGTTTGGCCGTAGCTGACTGCAGTGAATGTGGAGGGCATGAGTAGCATTCTAGCCAATCAAGGGCACCGCTTGCCTCAGTGGCCGGTGATGGGGCCGCTTCGGTTAGCGTTGGCCGCCTTTCTTGTCATAGGCTCAGTTCTTATGAGTGAAGTTTTGGGTTTGGCCGGTGTCAGCGTAGTCCGCGGCACTAAGACATTGTTGGACAACGTCGATTGGCATGTCGCCGAGGGTGAGCGCTGGGTGGTGCTTGGCCCCAATGGCGCAGGCAAGAGCACCTTGCTGCAGATTGCCGGTGCGCGTATGCATCCGACCCGTGGCGTAGCAGGCATCCTCGACGAGGTGCTGGGCGCCGTGGACGTTTTTGAATTGCGTCCCAGGATCGGTGTAGCCTCGGCTGCCCTGGCTCACCAGATCCCGGAGCACGAAAAAGTTCTCAATGTGGTGGTCACCGCTTCCTACGGTGTCACCGGGCGTTGGCGTGAGGATTACGAGCGCGACGACGAACGCCGCGCCTTTGGGCTCTTGGAAGAGTGGGGAGTTTCCACCTTCTTCAACCGCCCCTTCGCTTCCTTGAGTGACGGCGAACGCAAACGCGTTCAGATAGCCCGCGCCCTGATGAGCGATCCCGAATTGCTACTGCTGGATGAGCCCGGCGCAGGGCTTGACTTGGCTGGCCGTGAAGGTCTCGTCAAGCGCTTGAGTGAACTGGCAGCTGATCCTTTCGCGCCGAGCACCGTCCTGGTCACTCACCACCTCGAGGAGATCCCGCCGGGCTTCACCCACGCACTGTTGCTCCGCGAGGGCGGCGTTGTGGCCAAGGGACCCTTGGCTGAAGTCTTGACCGAAGAAAACCTCAGCAAGACCTTTGGCCTGCCGCTCACCGTGACCAGCAACGCCGGACGGTACACCGCGACGGCACGCGACTAGTCACACCGGCAGTCAAAGCGGCAGCCACACCCCAAGCCGCCGCCCGCACTTTTCTACCCCCATATTGCGAAGGACCTTTCCCCGGCAGTGAACGCGCTCGAATCCTTCTTCATACTGCTCGGCGGCTTATGGGCCGGAACCATCAATTCTGTGGTTGGGTCCGGCACATTGGTCACCTTCCCTATTTTGATTGCCCTGGGCGTGGTTCCGGTCATGGCTGTTGTCAGCAACGCCATGGGCTTGATCGCCGGCGGAGTCTCCGGCACGTGGGGGTATCGGCGCGAGCTGCGCGGCATGAAGTCGAATCTGCTCAAGCTCATGCCGGCCTCCATTCTGGGTGGCATCACCGGGGCTTACCTACTGCTGCACCTGCCGGAAACGGTGTTCGCCCTGGTAGCGCCCGCGTTGATTGTGTTGGCATTGACACTTGTCATCTTCCAGCCGCGACTCCAACGCGCTATCCAGGCCAAGCGCGGCGCCGGTCCCTCAGCCCGCACGCACGATCTTGCGATGGTTGCGCTTGTCTATCTGACCGGTGTCTATGGTGGGTATTTTGTGGCCGCTCAGGGCGTGTTGCTCGTGGCGATTCTGGGCATTTTCATGTCGGGAACCCTGCAAAACGCCAACGCCGTGAAGAATCTCCTCTCGCTTAGCGTCAATGTCGTGGCTGCTATCTCATACCTGTTGTTTGCTCCTGAAAAGATCATTTGGCAGATCGTGGCTCTGATTGCGGTCAGCTCGCTAGCGGGTGGATTCATTGGGTCCCGCATTGGCCGAAAACTTTCCCCCGTGGTCCTGCGCAGCGTCATTGTCACGCTCGGCGTGGTGGCACTGTTCTTCATGATCCAGAAATTGGTAGCCGCATGATCATCCATCTTGAAACTGCCAGCGATCCCCGCGTCAGCGATTACCACTCCCTGACCGATGTGCAGCTCCGTAAAACGCGAGAACCCGCCGAGGGTCTCTACATCGCCGAAAGCCCCAAGGTAGTCCGCCGCGCACTCGCCGCCGGACACCGACCGCGCTCGTTCTTTCTAGCCGAGAAGCGTCTGCCAGAGATAGCGGATGTGCTGGAAGCTCACCCGGACATCCCCGCCTACGTGGGCACCGGGGCCATGCTGGAGGAAATCACCGGCATCAATCTGCACCGGGGAGCCATGGCAGCCATGCACCGCCCCGCGCCACTGGAGATTCCCAGCCTCTTGGCCGCGGCCCGCCGTGTGGCCGTGCTCGAAGACATCAGCGACCACACCAATATTGGTGCCATCTTCCGCAGCGCTGCCGCGCTCGGCATCGATGCCGTTCTGATCAGCCCGCGCTGCGGTGACCCGCTGTACCGGCGCAGTATTCGCGTCAGCATGGGCGCGGTTTTTCAGGTTCCGTGGGCACGTCTGCCGGAAGGCCCCGCTGGTTTCCGGTTGCTCCACGAAGCTGGATTTACGACGGCGGCCCTCGCCCTTTTGCCTGATTCGCTCACTATCCATGAGCTTGCCGCCCGCAACGAGGAAAAACTCGCGCTCATCCTGGGCAGCGAGGGTTACGGACTCAGTACTGAGACTTTGGCTGCTGCAAACCACTCAGTCATGATTCCCATGTATGCCGGTGTGGACTCGCTCAATGTCGCTGCCGCCAGCGCGGTTGCCTTCTTCGCTACAGATCCACGCACCTCAAAGAGCATGAGCGCCGCTGCTCACGAGTAGTGTTGAAGCATGAAGATTGATGAGAAAGTTGCCGAGTTTTCCCTGCCGGATCAACACGGACAGGTTCGCAGCCTCTCCGAGCTCAGTGCCAATGGTCCTGTGGTGATTTTTTTCTACCCCTTGGCCGGCAGCGGCGGCTGCACCAAAGAGGCCTGTCATTTTCGTGACATGCAAGCCGAATTTGCCGCTGAAGGGGCCTCCATGGTCGGAATCAGCACCGATTCGGTGGCCAAACAGCTCGATTTCGCCACCAAAAACCACTTCACTTATCCTCTCCTGAGTGACCGTGAGGGAAAGGTAGCCGATATCTTCGGCGTCCGACGTCGCCTGTTGGCAAAGTCACTTCCGACTAAAAGGGCCACCTTCATTGTGGATTCTGGCCAGATTCTGCGGTATCAGATCGCCAGCGAAACCAATATGGATGTCCATGCCGACGGCGCCTTAGCCGCTTTGCGCGCGCGGGCTTGGTGAAATGGGCCAGAACCGGTAAAGTTTCTAGCTGGCCCTTGTGGCCATAACATTCATCAGTCTGGCAAAAACCAGGCAATAACACTCTGAGGTTCACCGTGAAGCAGAACACCCACCCCAAGTACGAAGCCATTGTATTCAACGACCTGGCTTCCGGCACCAAGTTCCTGACGCGCTCCACCGCGACGTCCAAGAAGACCATCGAGTGGGAAGACGGCAACACCTACCCCGTCATCGACGTTGAAATCTCCTCAGAGTCACACCCGTTCTACACGGGCAAGCAGCGCATCATGGACAGCGCCGGCCGCGTCGAGCGCTTCAACGCTCGCTTCGCAGGCTTCGGCAAGAAGTAATACTTCTTCCCACAGTTTCATTGGCAGGGCCCACACCGGTTGGTGTGGGCCCTGTTTTTGCACTTGGTGCGGTGCACTTGGGAAGATGTAGTCATGGCTTCCCAATTGCACGGCGAATATAAGGTCCACGGCGGAAAATTAGTGGTCGTTGACTGCTCTGTCACGGACGGTCTGCTCCACGATGTCCACGTCAGTGGTGACTTCTTCCTAGAACCTGACGAAGCCCTCGATGACATTAATGCAGCTCTGAACGGTGTACCCGCAAGCCTTTCAGCCGATGCATTGGCGGAAGCCATTACTGCGGCACTGCCTGCCGATGCGGTGCTCTTTGGTTTCTCGGCGCAAGCCGTGGCCATCACGGTCCGCCGCGCCCTGACCAAGGCAACGAGCTGGATCGACCACACCTGGGACATTATTGCTCCGGTAGTTCTGCCTACGGCACTGAACGTGGCGCTGGATGAGGTGCTCACAGAAGAGGTGGGTGCAGGTCTCCGTAACCCCACCCTCCGTTTTTGGGACTGGGATGAACCCTCGGTGGTGATTGGCAGCTTCCAGTCCGTCCGCAATGAACTCGAACCAGCCGGTGTGGAAAAGTACGGCATCAACGTGGTTCGCCGTGTCACGGGTGGCGGCGCCATGTTCATGGAAGCCGGTAACTGCATCACGTACTCCTTGTATCTGCCTCAAACCTTGGTGGATGGCTTGAATTTCGAGGACTCCTACAAGTTTCTTGACGCGTGGGTGCTGGCCGCCCTGGAATCCATGGGCATTGAAGCGTTTTACATCCCACTCAACGACATTGCCACGGACAAGGGAAAAATAGGTGGTGCAGCCCAAAAGCGCCTGAGCAATGGCGCCATGCTTCACCACGTGACTATGAGCTACGATATCGACGCCGACAAAATGGTGGAAGTGCTGCGCATCGGCAAGGAAAAGCTCTCGGATAAGGGAACTCGCTCGGCGAAGAAACGCGTGGATCCTCTGCGCCGCCAAAGCGGTATGACTCGGCAGGAGATTTTGGAGCGCATGTCTGAAACTTTTGCCGCCCGCTACGACGCTCATCCGGCGACGCTCACAGAAGCAGAACTCGCCGAGGCGCAGCGCAGGGTTGAGAGCAAGTTCGGCACCGAAGAATGGCTGCACCGCGTGCCATGAGCCACTTCGCCCGTGCCACCTCACGCATCAGGACTAATTGGCCCAATCAGCCGCCGGCTTCTTTTGCTTTTGTCATGGCCACGGGCATTGTGGCCGCGGCGCTGCTGGATGCTGGCTGGTCACGGGCATCATGGACACTGCTGTGGATTGCCGTTGCTGGTTTACTGGTGCTGATGGTGGGCTTGCTGGGCCGGCTGCTGGCCCACACCAACCACGTTGTGGCCGATTTCCGTAACCCCCACAAGGGTTTTGGTTACCTGACCATGGTGGCTGCCATCAACGTGGTGGGTATTGGCTTTCATCCTGTAGCGCCCGCTGCCACGTGGATCATGGCCGCCATGAGCATTCCGCTGTGGCTTTTTTTGGCCTATGGCGTGCCACTGTCGATGATGCTGCGTACCGAGATTGGTGAGACCAGAAGCCCCCGGCTCCTCCCGGTAGACGGCACCTGGTTCTTGTGGGTGGTGTCTACGCAATCGCTGTCCATGGCCGCTGCGTCGCTGGCTTCCGGTGGCAGCCAAGTTCGTCTGCTCAGCGACGCGGCAGTGGCCCTGTGGGGTATTGGCATCATGCTGTACCTGACCCTGACAACACTCGTGATGTTGCGCCTGCTGACAGGCGGCGAGAACCAAGGCGGTATTGTGCCCACCAATTGGATCTTCATGGGTGCCACGGCAATTACCGTCCTTGCCGGATCCATGATTTTGCACCTGCCCGGTGATGTACCGGTTGTCCAGATGGCTGGTCCCACGGTGGGTGGCATCAGCTATCTGCTCTGGGCCTTTGGGTTGTGGTGGGTGCCGTTGCTGGTGGCCTTCGGCTTCTGGCGCCACCTAGTTAGGCGCGAGCCGCTGAACTACTCCACTTCCTTGTGGTCCGTGGTGTTCCCTTTGGGCATGTTTGCCGTGGCCACCTACAGATTCGGCACCGTCAATCAGATGCCGTTGGTGGCCTGGGTGGGCAACGTAGCCACCTGGGCTGCCGCGGCTGCCTGGCTAGCCGTCTTTTTGGGGATGGCCTTTACGTGGGGGCGTTGGGTGCTTCGCGGCCCCCAAAGCCCCGGTCTACCCGGCCCGCGCCTCCAGCGCCCGAACCCTTAGGCGAGCAACCGCACCGTATTGCCCCAGGGGTCATCGACAGTGATGAGGCCAGACTCCTGCATAAAAGTCAGCCCAGCATCACTGAGGCGCCGTGCAACGTCCTGCAGCGCGGCTTCATCGCCCACGTGAACAGCGAGGCTTCCCAGCCCCGAACTCTCGCCCCTAGCCTTGGCGCCGGCGCTGCTCCACGTGTTTGTCGCAAGGTGATGGTGGTATCCGCCGGCCGCGTAGAAGAGTGCCCCGTTCGCTTCGGCAGTGACGGCGAAACCGAGCGTGTCGGCGTAGAACGCGCGAGCCTGCTTCAGGTCACCCACGCGCAGGTGCACGTGCCCTACCGTTGCTGCTGCATCCGTGGCGGCTGCGCCTAGATGCTCGTTGAGGAACGCGTTGGGATCCAGTACTGCTGATCCCATCTGGACAAGTCCGTCTTTCCAAACCCACTCCTCCCTTGGGGTGTCGCTATAGAGCTCCAGACCATTCCCGTCGGGATCAGAGAAGTAGAACGCCAGGCTCACTGCGTGGTCCGCGCTGCCTGCATAACTCTGTGGAGCTTCGGTGACCACGTTCAACAGCGTCTGGGCAAGTGCTTGTGCGGTGGGATAGAGGATTGCCGAATGGTAGAGCCCGGCCTCGGTGGGCGAATCTGCGCTAAGGCCGTCAGTGCGTGTGACGGATAGCAGTTCGACGCCGTTGTTGCCTAGGCTGAGGCGCTCGGAGGACTCTCCGAGCACCTCGAGGCCCACCGCGTCCACATAGAAGTCACGCATGGGTGCCAGTGCTGCAGTGCGCAGTTCGATCGTGCCCAGCTGGGTGCTGTCCGGCAAGACGGCGGCTGTTGCTCCTGTGGCGCTAGACCCTGCGGGCGTATCTGAGGAGGTGGCATTCATGCCCCGCCAGATCCCGGCGGCTGCCAGAAGGAGGATCAAGGCTGAGGCAAGAACGATCCAAAGGGTGCGCTTGGGGTGTGGACGGCGGGAGACAGCGGTTTGTTGGGAGACCATACTCCTTAGCAACTAGTTGAAACTACAACTTATTCCGATGGTCTTGATTACCTCCCTGCCTGCGCACGCAATGCTCGCAGGAGGTGATCACGCTGTTCGAGGACGATCCGGCGAAGACCCCTGGCAGCGTTTGGGTGCTCTGCTAACCACTGGTCCGTACGGTGGACCACCGGGTGGTGCTCCGGGGTGAGCCCGCCAGCCAGATCCTGGTGCGCCGGGAACAGTCCTCGGACAATGCGACCGGCGATTTCCAAACTCCGAGTGTTCCACACCGACTCAATGACCTCAAAGTACCGTTCTGCATACGGCTCCAGCAATTCCTGGCTACCCATCATGAAGCCTTCAATCGTGGCGCTCAACAGCTGGTTGCTCAGTGCAGTCTGCTCCACGGCTTCGGCCCAACGCTGTTGCTTCAAGGCGGCCTCGGGCAGTGCTGCCACGGCCGTGCAGTGGTTGGCACGGTGTTCAGCGGTGGTATCGGCGGCCAACTCGGCATCGAGCTCGGCAATCGTTGCTGCACCACGCGCAGCGAGCTGCTGCCACAGGAGCCAGCGCAGGCTGCCATCCACTTCCAGGCCTTCCGGCACGTCACTTCCGGCGAGAAGTTCCCGGCTCCGGGAGTTCACAGCGTCGCTGCCCCTACCCAGGAGCGCAAGGGTGCGCACCCAGATCAGCTGTTCGTCGCTGCCAGGTGTGGCCTGGCCCAGATGATGTTCGACGCCGGCCAGCAACAGTTCCGCGGCATGGGCCCGGTCTGCGGCGGGGCAGTAGTGGTTCACTGCGTGCAGTGCGTTGTCAGCCAGAGTCTGCAGCAAGCTCGTGTCAGCTTCGCCACCGGCGTGGGACGCCACGGTGCGAAGATACACGGTTGCCGGGAGCATGCCGTCACGCGTCGCATTCCACAGGGTCGACCAGACCAGGCTGCGGGCCAGCGGATCAACAATGCGGCCAACGCTCGCCAGTGCCGTGCTCATCGAACCGGGGTCCAAGCGCACCTTGGCGTAGCTGAGATCCTGATCGTTCACGAGCACTAGATCGGGAACGGGGGAGCCCACGGCGTCGGTCACGACCGTCTCAGCGCCCACCACATCGAGTGTGAACGATTGGCTCTTGACCAAGGCTCCGGCGTCGTACGTGAAGAAGCTGATGCCCAAGCGGTGCGGGCGGAGGGCCGTGCTGCCGGTGACCGGATCCAGGGATGTCTGCTTGATGGTCAAGGAGGTCACGGCACCCTTGTCGGTGTCCAGATCAGGGATCAGCGTGGACATCCCGGAGGTGCCCAGCCATTGGCTGGCCCACTCGTTGAGATCGCGGCCCGATGCGTGGCTCAGCGGTTCCAGCAGATCGTTGAGGGTGGTGTTGGAGTATTCATGGTTGCGGAAGTACTCCCGGGAGCCGGCGATGAACGCGTCCTGGCCAACATAGGCCACCAGCTGCTTGAGCGCGGAGGCGCCCTTGGCGTAGGTAATGCCGTCAAAGTTGGCCTTGGCAGCTTCCAAATCGGGGATGTCAGCCACGATCGGGTGCGTGGTGGGAAGCTGGTCCTGCGTGTACGCCCATGCCTTGCGGCGGCTGGAGAACATGATCCAGGACTTCTGACCCCACTCGGTGGCTTCGGCCACGGCCAGATGGCCCATGAAATCGGCGAAGGATTCCTTCAGCCACAGATCATCCCACCAGCTCATCGTTACGAGGTCGCCAAACCACATGTGGGCCATCTCGTGCATGATCGTATTGGCGCGCTGCTGGTAGGCGGAATCGGTGGCACGAGAGGCGTGGAGGTAGGCCTCGGTGAAGGTTACCAGGCCCGGATTCTCCATGGCGCCAAGGTTGTATTCGGGCACAAACGCCTGATCGTACTTGCCGAACGGGTACGGGTAGTCGAAGAGCTCGTTGAAGTACTTCAATCCCGCCTTGGTGACCTTGAAGATCTCATCAGCATCAAAATGCGGCGCCAGGGATGCCCGGCAATAGGCGGCCAAGGGGATATCCACGCTCGTGCCTGCGTGCGTGCTCTCGGGTGGGAAAGCCATGGTGAAGTGGTCTTCGACTTTGAAGTACGGTCCGGCCAACACCGTGGTGATGTAGGTAGAGATGGGGAGCGTGGGGGCGAAGTCCCATCGGGTGGTGCCGGAGTCGGGGAGCTCAGCCTGAGCGGCCACTGTAGCTTTCGCCGTGGGCGCCTTGCTCACTACGGACTGGTTGGAAGCCACTTCCCAGCCGCTCGGTGCCGTGACGTGGAAGGTGAAGGGAGCCTTGAGGTCTGGCTGCTCAAAGTTGGCGAAGACCCGGCGGGCGTCGGCCGGTTCGTATTGGGTGTAGGTGTAGGTCTGGCCGTCGGCGGGATCCACGAATCGGTGCAGGCCCTCGCCGCTGGTGGAGTAGGCGGCGGTTGCGGTGACCACCACCTCGTTCTCGGCGGCGAGACCCGGAAGGTGAATCCTTGCATCATCCACCACCTCAGCAACGTCCAGCGGCGCTCCATTCAGCAGAACCGACTCCACGCCGAGTCCCATGAAGTCCAGAAAGGTCTGCGCCGAGTCCGGCACGGAGAGGTCCGCTGCGAAAGAAATGCTGGTTCGGCTGGCGAATCCAGGAACTGAGAGGTCTTGCGCCTCGCTGAGATCTAGCTCGACGTCGTAGCTGTGGACGGTGAGGAAGGATTTACGGGTGGCGGCATCGTTGCGCGAGAGATTGAAATTAGACACCCTGTGATTCAATCACGCACGGGCTCTTAATGCAGATCAGGCAGCCATCAGGTGCACGGCGCCGAAAGCCAGTAGTGCGATGAGCGCCCAAGAACACAGCGCCATGACGGTGGCCCGCAACCCGGTATCCAGTAGATCGCGGACCCGGACACTGGAACCTAGGCCAAAGAGCGCTGCGCCAAGGGCTATGTCCTGGGCCAAGGCGCCGGCCTCAATGCCAGCTTCCGGCAGCCACCCCGTGGTGCGCAGGGCCGCCAGCGCCAAGAAGCCCACCACAAAGAGGGGGATGACAGGTGGAAACGTGCCCGTCTCCGCTGCGTTCTTGTGCCGCCGCCGTTCCATCGCCCCGGCAACACCCACAATCGGCGCTAGCAGCACTACACGGGTCAACTTAATGACCACGGCGGCACTGAGTGCAACGCTTCCAGCGGTTTGAGCCGTGGCCACCACCTGCCCCACATCATGAACGCCCGCGCCCACCCACTGGCCGAACTGCAGAGGTGTGAGCCCCAGCGGGTGCATGAGCAGCGGCAGGACACCAATGGCAAGGGTGCCGCAGAGGGTCACCAGCGCCACGGGCAACACGGTGTCCTCGTGCTTAGTGCCCTTGACAGCTGCCATGGCGCCAATCGCCGAGGCGCCGCAGATGGAAAAGCCGGTGGCGATCAGCAGGGGAGTGTCGCCGCCGAGCCGGAACAGCTTCCCCAGCACAAACGTTCCAGCGAAACTGAGCAAAACCACTGCCACCACAAGAGCAACACTGATCCAGCCCAGATCCATAATGTCGCCCAAGCTGAGCTTGAGCCCCAGAAAAACGATCCCCACCCGCATCAGGTGCTTGCCGGCAAAGTTCAGCCCTGCCCGCCACGGGCCTTGGCACCACGCCGAGGTCCCGGGCAGGTTGACAGCGGCAATACCAAGTACGACGGCGACAGTCATCGCCGGCAGCATCGGCACCAGGGCGTGGACCGCTAAGGAGACGGCCACCGCCGCGAAGGCGGCTGCCAAACCTGGCCCTAATGTCCGCAAGGATGCCGCAAAAGCCAGCCTGCCGGCGTCGTCCTTCACCACGGGCTGGGCTTGTAATCCTTTAGGAAAACACCGTACTGGTCTTCGCCGGATTCACCCATGACGATGGGATCGTAGACGCGGGCGGCGCCGTCCACCAAGTCCAAGGGCGCATGGAAGCCCTCTTCGGCGAGGCGAACCTTGGTGTAATGCGGGCGTTCATCGGTGATCCAACCGGTATCCACGGCGGTCATGAGAATGCCGTCGGAATCGAGCATTTCCTGGGCACTAGTGCGCGTGAGCATGTTCAGAGCGGCCTTAGCCATGTTGGTATGGGGATGGCCGGGTCCCTTATAGGCGCGGGAGAACTGGCCCTCCATGGCGGAGACATTGACAATGTACTTGCGGTTGGCGCTGGATGCCTGCATGGCCGGGCGGAGCCGGGATACGAGCAGGAACGGTGCCGTAACATTGCAGAGCTGGACCTCGAGCATCTCCAGCGGATCAACCTGATCAACCACCTGGGTCCAGCTGTTGATCGCGGCGACATCGGGAACCAGACCGCCTGCGTCGATGGCGGTGCCGGCTTCAATGCGTTCTAGCGAGGCCGATCCCATGGAGAGGGCCAGTGAGGCGATCTCATCGCCTGCCAGCTGTGGGTGCTCCATCATCTGCGTGGCCAAAGCCAGCGGATGCTTGTCATGGGCGTGACCAAAAGTGACCAACTCCGGCATGGGGGTGTCCGTGGGGAGCTCTTCCAACTCGGCGTCCACCAAAGGCTTGTAGGCGTTGCCTGAGCGGCGCACCGTCTGCGCAGCATTGTTGATGATGATATCCAGGGACCCGGCCTCGTTGAGGGAATCGGTCAGGGCCACCACCTGAGTTGGATCGCGCAGGTCAATACCCACTACGCGCAGCCGGTGAAGCCATTCACCGCTATCTTCCATGGCGGCAAAGCGCCTGGCCGCGTCCTTGGGGAAACGGGTGGTGATGGTGGTGTGCGCGCCGTCTCGCAGCAGCCGCAAGGCAATGTACATGCCAATTTTCGCGCGGCCACCTGTTAGCAGGGCGCGCTTGCCACTCAGATCGGTCCGTGCGTCGCGCTTGGAATGGTTGAACGCGGCACAGTCCGGGCATAGCTGGTGGTAGAAAGCATCCACGAGTGTGTAGTGCTGCTTGCAGATGTAACACGGGCGGGAACGCAGCAGCGTCCCCGCCGTCTCACCCGTCGCTGACGGTTTGAGTTTGTTACCCCGCGTCTCATCGTCGATCCGGTCAGGAGCTGCCGTCGCGGTCAACGCAATAACAGCCTTATCGGCGTCATTGATCGCGTCACGCTTGACTACTCGGCGGTGCCGTTTGACGGCCTTGAACATCTTGCCTGTAGCTCGGCGAACCGAAATATAGTCAGGATGTTCTTCGTCGTAGACGTGGATGTTCTCCAAAACTTTTAGACAATTTTGGATTTCTTCAGGGGTTAAATCGGGGGCGCTCACCCCACAATGTTAGCCTCTTCGCCGTCAGACGCTGACCCATCGGGTACCGCGCTGATAGCTGCGATCTGGTTCTTCACCACCTTGTCAAGGGTTTCCTGAGCCAGCTGGCCTCGACCCATGGCCAACTCCAGCGCTTCGGGAAGCTCTGCAGCGGCTGCCAAGGCAAGCTTCTTTTCCCGAGCATCCGGGGGTGAAACAATCTGCCCCTTACTCAAAACGGTCAGTCCGGATTCGGTGATGGTGAAGCCGCGAGCCCTGTCGAGTTCCGGATCCACACCAATCGTGGCGCCCGCGGGGATCTTGACATTCTTGTCAATAATCGCTCTGCGCACCACAGCACCGGCACCGACGATGACCTTGTCCATGAGGACGGATTCTTGAACACGTGCCCCGACAGCGACGTACACATCGTTGGATAAGACGGAGTTTTCCACAACACCGCCGGAGACCACTACACCGGGAGCCACGATCGAATCGAGCGCGGTTCCCACCGAGTTCTGCTCCCCACGGACAAACTTTGCCGGCGGCGAGGTGGTGTTGCGGGTGAAGATGGGCCAAGCCCTGTTGTACAAGTTGAAGATCGGCATAGGCGAGATCAGGTCCATGTGAGCGTCGTAGTACGAATCAATGGTCCCTACATCGCGCCAGTAGTTCCGGTCCCGATCGGTGGCGTCCGGGATGTCGTTCGTGGAGAAGTCGTAGACAAACGCCTCATCGCGACGGACAAAGTAAGGGATGATGTCCCCGCCCATGTCATTCTTGGTGTGTTCCTGGACGGCATCATGCTCCAGAGCCTCAACGAGTGCATCGGCATCAAAGACGTAGTTGCCCATGGAAGCCAAGAACTGGTCCGGAGCATCAGGAAGTCCAGGCGTCGATTCTGGTTTCTCCACGAAGGCGGAAATTTTGTGGGCGCCGATCGCTCCGTCGATCTTGGCTTCATCAATCTCGATGACACCAAACTGATCGGCCATTTCCAAGGGCTGACGCACGGCGGCAACTGTGGCGCGTGCACCGGAGGCAATATGGCTTTGGACCATCTGTTCGAAGTCCATGCGATAAACGTGATCAGCGCCAACCACAACAACAATGTCCGGTTCAGCATCGACGATCAGGTTCATGGATTGATAGATGGCATTGGCGCTACCCAAAAACCAGCTCTTGCCGCGGCGCTGTTGTGCCGGAACCGAGGCAACGTAGTTACCCAATTGTGTGGACATGCGCCACGTTTCTGAAATATGACGGTCCAAACTATGGGATTTGTATTGCGTCAACACGACGATTTTGAAATAACCCGAATTTGCCAAGTTGGACAATGCGAAATCAACCAACCGGAATCCTGCGAATGGAACGGCCGGTTTTGCGCGGTCTGCTGTCAAGGGCATCAATCGCTTGCCCTCACCGCCTGCTAACACGATCGCCAGAACTTTCTTTACTGACATGATCCCAACCTCCGACAGCTTGAATGGTGCACCGTGCTGTGTCTTATCTATGAGTCACAACAACTTCACACTAGAACAAATGTGTCCAGACAGACTACCTTGATAGGGTGCGTATAGACATTGTGACAAAAGAGTTTCCGCCCGAGATTTATGGTGGAGCCGGCGTGCATGTGGCCGAGCTCAGCCGTGTCTTGGCAGCCAAAGCAGATTTGCATGTGCATGCCTTCGGAAAGAAAAGGGAGAAGGATTTTCATGGGGCAAATGTGACCTCTTATGAAAATCTTCCGGAACTTTCGGATGCAAATGCAGCGGTGCAGACTTTGGGTGTTGATTTGCAGGTGGTTTCGGCCATTGCAGGATCAGATCTGGTCCATTCACACACCTGGTATGCGAACATGGCCGGCCATATTGCCTCGCTGCTCCATGGCATCCCGCACGTGCTCAGCGCCCACAGCCTTGAGCCGCTGCGCCCCTGGAAAGCTGAGCAGTTGGGTGGCGGTTACGCCGTTTCTTCGTGGGTGGAAAAGACTGCATATGAAGCTGCCGCTGCGATTATTGCTGTCTCGGATGGCATGCGTCAGGACATTTTGCGCAGCTACCCCGATGTAGATCCGGCGAAGGTGAAGGTCATTCACAACGGCATTGACGTCGATGCGTGGCAGCGGGATGAGAAGGACGACGTCGTCCGTTCACTTGGTATTGATCCGGACCGTCCCAGCGTGGTGTGGGTTGGGCGTGTTACGCGTCAGAAGGGTGTCCCCTACCTTTTGAAGGCGGCCGCGGCACTGCCTCCCGAGGTGCAGTTGGTGTTGTGTGCCGGTGCTGCCGATACTCCTGCGCTTGGTGCCGAGGTCAATGAGCTCATTGAAGGCTTGAAAGCCCAGCGCGACGGCGTCATCGTCATCGAGCGCATGTTGCCTCGCGCTGAACTGATGCAGGTGCTCAGTCATGCCACGGTGTTTGCTTGCCCGTCCATTTATGAGCCGTTGGGCATTGTGAATTTGGAAGCCATGGCGTGCGGTGCTGCCGTGGTTGCCAGTGCCACCGGTGGAATCCCGGAGGTGGTGGCTCACGGCGAAACGGGGTTGTTGGTTCCTCTTGAGCAGGTCTCCGACGGTACTGGAACGCCCTTGGATCCGGAGAAGTTCGTAGCGGACTTTGCCGCTGCGATGATTGAAGTTGTCAACGATCCCGCCCGAGCACGGGCCATGGGAGAGAAGGGCCGCCAGCGCGCCCGAGACCACTTCTCGTGGGAATCGATTGTCGAGCAGACCCTCGAGGTCTACAAGAGCGTGCTCCCACAGGCGTAAAGACTCTCAAGAGTTGGCAATTGTCGAGAGGGAGGGGTCCGGTCATATTGACAGGGCCCTTTCCTTCTTAACGTGACTTTAGGATGAGTGAAAGGACACCCATAATGCACACTCGCAGTCACACCCAAATGCCAGAATAGGACCCATCAGGCTGACGATCAGTCTTGAACCAGCAGATACCGCGCCTCATGAACGTTCGAGGTTAGTCCGCTCGGTAAAGGTTTCCTGACCGGGGCCGTGGCTCAACGGATTCAGTACGCGAGCGGAGATATGCGAACCACCATTTCGAAGTTCAGCGAACAGAATCGGCCAGCGAATCAGGGACTTCTTGACCAGGTCACTGCAATTGCTGAGACAAAGGGTGCTAGTTCTGGCCAGATTGCCCTCGCGTGGTTTCTTGCGCAGCAACCCTGGATCGTACCCATTCCCGGACCGGTCATACCTCACTGATCAAGGAAAGTGTTGGTTCAACAGCCGTAGTGCTCTCGGCCGACGAGCATGCCGCCGTTTCGGCCCTGGCTGCCAGCGTTGGTGTTGCAGGTGCGGGCTACAGTGGCCATCACCTCGGGCTGGTAGACGGTTAAGTAGTATCAGGGAGTTATGCTACGGGGCGTTGGATTTATGAGCAAGTGTGACCCGCAGGAATCCGCCATGTGAGCAGGGCTGTCTATTCGCACCAAAATACCGTCAGATGATTAACAAATCATTGCCCTGACGGTGCGTTCCGTCCTCACTTATGGAGATTCCTTGAGTCCTCTCACTGCAGTGCTGTCCTCACTGGCCACCGGAGCCGTCGAGGTTTGCGACCTGACCGCGCCGCTTTCGGCCGACACTCCTACCCTGGTGCTGCCCGAGCCGTTCGCCAACCTGATCGACTTCAGCATTGAGGCTGTCTCCGAGTACAACGAGCCCGGTCCCTTTTGGAAGCACCACAACATCCACACCGGTGAGCACATCGGCACCCATATCGACGCGCCGATCCACTGGATCTCCGGCCGCGACGGCAAGGACGTTTCGCAACTGGACCCGGCCCGCCTGGTGGGTCCCGCCGTAGTACTCGACTTCAGCGCAGAGTCCGCTGAGAACCCCGACTTTCTCATCGACGTCGAACATCTGCTTGCGTGGCAGCAAAAAAATGGTGCCTTCCCGGCCAATTCGTGGCTGCTGTTCCGCACCGGATGGGACCAGTATGATCACAGCCAGGAAGCGTTCCTGAACTTGGATGAGACCGGATCGCACACCCCCGGATTTACGGCAGAGTGCGCGCAGTGGATTGCCCAACAGCCGGAGATTTCCGGAATCGGCGTGGAAACCGTGGGGATCGACGCCGGTGAAGCAGCCGCGCTCAACCCGCCATTCCCCATGCACTACTTCCTCATGGGCGCTGACAAGTACGGGATCACCTCACTGAAGAACCTGGACAAGCTGCCGGCGCACGGGGCCATGATTGTGGTGGCTCCACTGCCTATTGTTGGTGGGACAGGAGCGCCCACCCGCGTGCTGGCACTGATCCCGGCGCAGTAATTGTGCTGCTCTAGCGTCGAGGCCACTACGCAGCTAAGGAAGCAGTCATGAATATTGCACAACTAGTCGGAAAAACCTTGGCTGAGCTGGGCGTTGGCCACTGCTTTGGTGTGGTGGGTTCGGGGAACTTCACCATTACCAATGCGCTCATGGAGCACGGCGTCCCGTTTACTGCGGCGCGGCATGAGGGAGGCGCAGCCACCATGGCTGACGCCTATTCGCGAACCAGCGGCAAGGTTTCCTTGGTCTCCGTGCATCAAGGGTGCGGTCTAACCAACGCTGCAACCGGCATTGGTGAGGCCGCCAAGTCCCGCACTCCCATGATCGTTCTTGCCGCTGAGGCTGCTCCCAGTGCAGTGTACTCAAACTTCGCCATGGACCAAGATGCACTTGCAGCATCTGTTTATGCTGTGCCAGAACGCGTGCACTCTGCTGCCAGCGCAGTGGCGGACACCGTCCGGGCCTACCGCCGCGCTGTGAATGACCGGCGCACTGTTGTGCTGAACCTGCCGCTGAACGTGCAGGCCCAAGAGGCTCCCACAGAAGCCGCCACTGTACCTGGCGTGGTTCCGGTTGAGCCCATCCGGCCTTCGCGTGCTGCTGTCCAGGCTTTGGCCCGATTAGTGGCCGATGCCCGGCGCCCGGTGTTCGTCGCCGGGCGCGGGGGTCGCGGCGCGCGGAACGAAATTCTCGCCCTCGCAGCTCATGCCGGTGCCCTGGTGGCGACCTCCGCGGTAGCCAAGGGTTTGTTCAATGGGGAGAAGTTCAATCTGGGGATCTCGGGCGGATTCTCGTCCCCGCTGGCGGCTGAGTTGATAGCTGATGCCGATCTCATCGTCGGCTTCGGCTGTGCCCTGAACATGTGGACCATGCGTCACGGTCACCTGATCGGGGCTGACACCAAAGTGGTCCAGGTTGACCTCGAAGAACAGGCGCTTGGTGCCAACCGGCCCATCGATCTGGGCGTGGTGGGCGATTCGGCTCAGGTTGCTGCGGACACTCTCGAGACCTTACTAACTACCGGCGTTGAGGTACGTGAAGGCTACCGCGGTCCGGCTGTTGCGGCTCGTATTGGATCCTCAATCCACTGGCAGCAAGTGGAGTTCGATGACCTTTCAGACGGCCAGCTCATCGATCCCCGCACCTTGACCAAGGCGCTGGATAAGATGCTGCCATCCGAGCGCATTGTGAGCGTGGATTCGGGCAACTTCATGGGCTATCCGAGCCAGTTTCTGAACGTGCCGGACGAATATGGTTTCTGCTTTACCCAAGCTTTTCAATCGATCGGTCTGGGATTGGCCACCGCGATTGGGGCGGGACTGGCGCAGCCGGGACGAATGCCAGTGCTAGGAACTGGCGACGGCGGTTTCCACATGGCGATCGCCGAGCTGGACACCGCGGTGCGGCTGAAAATGCCACTGCTCTGCATTGTCTACAACGACGCCGCTTATGGAGCCGAAGTGCACCACTTTGGCCTTGACGATCCTGCTGCAGACATGCGTTCAGTCGAGTTCCCAGAAACTGACTTTGCAGCCATTGGCCGTGGGTTTGGTGCGGATGGCATCACGGTTCGCACGCTTGCGGATCTGGACGCGGTAGGGGATTGGCTCGCTTCCAATCCGAGCAGACCTTTGGTTATCGATGCAAAAATCGCCAATGACTCGGGCTCATGGTGGCTGGCGGAGGCGTTCAAGGGACACTGACTCTTGGCACGCGCCTAACCCCTGTGGATCCCACCCTCCTGTGGATAACGTAGTGGCGCGTACTGCTGCTTGGCTGTATTTTGGAATGAAGCCAGCAGCCGCGACTTCAACGAGGAAGCCGTTGCTGTTCAGCAGATGTGGGGACAGGCCATGCGCCGCACCGTAGTTGAACATCGAGGAAGTAGACAATTCGCCCTAGTGCTACTAGCGGTCGGTTCCCTAGTTCTGGCCGGCTGTTCGTCCTCATCGCCGGTTGATCCAACAACTCCGACGAGCTCAGCTCCGACCACCAGCATCGAATCTTCAGGGCCTGCTGTGCCTCCAACAACGGCATCTCCGACTCCATCTCCTGCTGTTTACAAGCCAGCGACGGATCAGGGACCAGCCGAGAACGTCCCGGTTCCGGCATTACCGGAGAAAGCCAAAGAGTTCAGCAAAGAAGGTCTCATCGCCTTCGCTGAATACTGGTACTCAACCCTTGGCTATGCCTTTGAAACCGGCGATCCTGAGCCCATGATGGCCATCAGCGATCCCAACTGCAAAACATGCGAGGTCATGAGGAAAGCCGTCATTAGTGGCCATAAGGACGGCAAATGGATCATGGGCGGAACCATGGCCATCGATCCCCCTCGTTCAACATTTAACCAAATGGCAGACGGTACCTACCAGGCAACAACCATGGCGCGCCAAGAGCATGTGAAGTACTTCAAAGCCGACGGTACTATCTCGACAGACTTTGGTGTCAAAATCGCTGAGAAAGACATCTTAGTTGGGGTCTATCAAGACGGTCATTGGATTGCCAAGACTGTCGAACACGTCAACGGATCCAAATCGTCATGAAGACAGGTCCCTCTGCTCTGAGAATTCTTCTTATCCCGCTTCTCGTGGTTGCCTCACTGGCACCTGCGCCCACCCAAGCCGATGAAGCAGGAAACAATGACGCAGCATGGAACGGCGATGAAGTGGACACAGAGGGATGGCTACCGATTCCGGGGTCGGAAGGTGACTTAGGAAAATCGCCGTCCATCGGCGCTTCCGATGACTTTGTCTATGAAGCACGACTTGCCTGCACCGATGGTGACATGACGATCTTTCCTGCGTGCTCCACGATTATGCCCTCCTGCTCGACGGGCAGCAATGAGCCGCAGGGGGAAGCTGGAACAGCAATCTACTGGTATCGGGCTGACAAATCAGTTTCCCCATTAATCTGGCATTATTTCTCCGGCCCGACCTGCATCCATGACGAGCAACCCAGGGACCTCCTCGCTGAGATCGCCGGGCAAATAGCTACCGAGTTCCAGCGCACCCCAGTAGTAGCGGCCGAATTCGGCAGCCAACCCGGCCCTCACACCCTCCGCGGCAAAGAAACCAACGTCTGGGCCACAGCCACCACCCAAACCTTCAACCTCACCATGCTCGGCCAAAACGTCACCATCACCGCCACCCCAGTCGCCTACACCTGGAACTACGGCGACGGCACCATCTGGGGACCAACACCCATTCACGGCGCACCCCTGCACCAAGACCGGATCGGCGAACAAACCCAAACCAGCCACATCTACACCGAAACCGGCCGCCTCACCATCAGCGTCACCACCCACTTCGACGGCACCTACACCGTCAACGGCGGCCCCGAACTACCCATCCCCGGCCAAGGCAACATCCCCTCACCAGCCCAACCACTGACCGTCTGGCGCGCCGAAACCCACCTCTACGCCGACGACTGCATCGTCAACCCCAACGGCATCGGCTGCTAACCCAGGCAAAACCACCGCACAAAGGAACGACGGCGGCACCCAAGGTGGGTGCCGCCGTCGGCCATGCATCGGTGAAGGTTACTTCTTGGAAGCGGCCTTTGCCTGCTGGATTAGGACCTTTTCATCGATAGGACCATCGGAGCTGGCGCGGAGCTTGCGGAAGTAGTCGCGAGCTTCGTCCTGGCGCTCACGCTCAATGCCCGTGGCAATGGTGGCCCGCAGGTGTTCGGGTCCGTAGCCAAAGGCATCCACCAAATCGAGCGCGTGGGGACGCAATTTGCTGAGTATGCGGTTGATGTAGGGGGACAGGGTGCGGGCGCGCATCATGGAAATACGGCCATTCATCAAGTACCAGGAGAGGTGCTTTTCGATCAGGCTCAGGCCAAAAAGATCGCGAAGGCGGGTCATGACGCGCTTGGTACCAGGATCGGTAATACGGCCAAGTGCGGTGGTGAACGCTTCCCACTGCAACAACTCTGCGTGGGCGCGTGCGGCCTCAATGAGATCATGCTGATTGTTGTTGAAAACCTCTGCACCCTTCGCCTTGGGAAGCTTCGCGGCTTCCTTGAGAGCGCCGGCAACGTCAGCAACCATGGCCTGGACCCGATCGGACAACATGGCCCGCTGTGTGTCTTCATCCTTGAGTGCCTTGGCCGACTTCTGGGCCGAACCCGTGTCTGCTACAAACTGGGCAACCTGGCGCAGGCCAGTCTTGTTGATGGTTAGATCGGCTGCCTGATCGGCGACGAAACGGGCCAGGACACCAAAGTCTAGGTTCCGGAACTCCTTGCTGTAATCAGCCAGTAGACGTTTGGCGACCAACTGTAAGAGAACGGTGTTATCGCCTTCAAAGGTTGCGTAGACGTCAAGATCTGCACGCAATGAGGTGAAGCGGTTTTCCACCATGAACCCGGCACCGCCACACGCTTCGCGGCATTCCTGCAAAGTCTCCAGCGCGTGCCAAGTGCTCAGAGACTTCAAGGCGGCGGCAAGGGTTTCTAGGTCCTGCCGGTCTTCGTCGGTGTCGTGCCGTCCGGAGAAAACGTCGTCGAACTTCACCAGCAATTCCTCATGTGCAAAAGCGGCCGCGTAAGTGGTTGCCAAGAGAGGTAGGAGTCTGCGCTGGTGGCGCTGGTAATCCAGGAGCACCACTTCCTCGGTGTCCGAGGCGGCGTTGAACTGTCGGCGTTCGGTGGCGTACTGAATCGCGATCTTCAGGGCAACTTTGGACGCTGCCACGGCTGCGCCATCCAGAGAAACGCGGCCCTGAACCAGGGTGCCAAGCATGGTGAAGAATCGGCGGCCGGGACTGGCGATCGGTGAACTGTAGCTGCCGTCGACCGCCACATCACCATAGCGGTTGAGCAGGTTGGTCCGGGGGATCCGAACGTGATCAAAAGCTAGGCGGCCGTTGTCAATGCCGTTGAGTCCACCCTTGATGTTGTCATCCAGACCCTGAATACCGGGCAAGAATTCCTTCGTCTCAGGATCACGCAGGTCCACGTAAAAAGCGTGGACACCGTGGTTGACGCCTCTGGTGATGAGCTGGGCAAACACCACTGCGGCAAGCCCATCTACGGCTGCGTTGCCGATGTATTCCTTCCAGGCTGCCTGGAACGGGGTGTTGATGATAAATTCCTGCGACTGCGCGTCATAGGTAGCCGTGGTGGCGATGGACGCAACGTCGGAGCCGTGGCCAATCTCCGTCATGGCAAAAGAGCCCGGGATCTCCAGGTTCATGATGCCCGGGAGCCACTTGTCCTGATGTTCCTGGTTTCCCAAGTGCAGCACGGCGGAACCGAACAGGCCCCACTGCACGCCGCCCTTGATCTGCAGAGATGGATCAGCAAGGACCAGTTCCTCGAAGCCGGCAACGTTGCCGCCGTGATCGTCACTGCCACCAAGCCGGGTGGGAAAGGCGCGGTGAACACCTTCCTTCTCTACGAGAATGCCCAACTGTTCGAACACCCGCTTCCGGTGCTCGGTGTGGCTCAGGCCCTCAGTTTTGTGTAGCTCGGGCAGTCCGGCCAGCGCGCGGGCCTTCAATCGGACATCAGCCCATCGGCCCAGGAGAACTTCACCTAGCTCTGCGACGTCTACTGTGACATCGTTCTGGCTGGTTGTCGGAGACAGCGGGCTCATTGTGTCAGTCATGATTTTCCTTCTGCTGCAGTTGCTGAATGGTCAGGGGTGGCGGGGGAGGCAAACTGTCCCACGCCGTTGAATAGCCAGGCAGAGATCTGTCCAGCCATGGTGTTGAAATCTGGTTTGCCTGGTTCTCCGGGGCTTCGCAGCCACAGCTCTCCGGCTGTTCGAACCATGCCGATTGCCGCCTTGGGCCAGTAACCCAGCAAGGGTGATGTTGGATCGCCCAGCAGGTGCCGCAATGGATCGGTGATCATGGCGGTAATGCTGTCGAAGAATCCGCTCAGCTCACCTGACTGGCGGGATTCGCCATCTTCTGGCACCGTGACAAAAAAGTAGACGTTGGGGGATGTCTGCGCCATCTGCAGGTACGCCGAAATCATTGCGGTGACGCCTTCGAGGGGATCTGTGGCGCCGTGCCGGGCCGCAGCAATGGTGTCCTGCATTTGCCGGATCACTACCGTTCCCACGGCATTCCGCAACCCTGATTTGTCCCCGAAATAGCGGTAGAACACCGATTTTGATGTTCCGGCCGTGACGGCGATGTCCTCCATAGAGGCGTCGGGACCCAGCCGATGGATGGCTCTGCGGGTTGCTTTTATCAAGGCACGACGGCGTTCCTCACGGTGGGTATCCCATCTCACCGAGCGTCCGTCGAGAGATGCCACCGTGGCCTTGTCTGCGCTGGGCACTGAAGAGCGGGCGGACACGGCCGGCCCTTGCTGTAACGAGTTCACGATACTCAGCGTATCAGGTACGCTGGGTATCAGTAACAATCGGTGTTCCCGAAGGAGAGAGCTTCATGACAATCCCAAACGCAGCAGCATCCAGTAACCAGCCGGCAGGCGGCACTGCATCGAGAGGCAAGACTTCAGCCAGCTCACCGGCCGCCCCTCGCAAGGCAGTTGTTGTTGGCGGAAACCGCATCCCCTTTGCACGCTCCGGTGGTGCCTATGCACACTCCTCTAACCAGGACATGTTGACAGCCGCTCTAGACGGACTTGTTGCACGGTTCGGTCTGGCCGATGAAGAGATCGGTGAAGTTGCAGCAGGTGCGGTCCTGAAGCACTCCCGCGATTTCAACCTCACCCGCGAAGCAGTCCTTGGCTCGGCACTTTCGGCAACCACACCGGCCTACGATCTCCAGCAGGCTTGTGCAACAGGCATGGAAGCGGTCATTGGACTCTCCAACAAGATCAAGCTGGGCCAAATTGACTCCGCAATTGCCGGTGGCGTCGATTCCGCCTCGGATGCGCCCATTGCTGTCAGCGAAGGGTTGCGTGCCATCCTGCTCGATCTGAACCGAGCCAAGACCATGGGGCAGAAGGTAAAGATCATCAGCCGCATCCGGCCCAAGGACCTTTCCCCGGATGCGCCCTCCACCGGCGAGCCACGCACGGGCCTATCCATGGGTGAGCACCAGGCGCTGACAACGGCCCAGTGGAATATCACCCGTCAGGCCCAAGACGAACTGGCCCTGGCCAGCCATAAGAACCTCGCCGCTGCCTACGATCGCAACTTCTTCGATGACCTCATCACCCCGTTCCGCGGATTGAACCGGGACTCGAACCTGCGTGCTGACAGCAGTTTGGAGAAGCTCGCCAAGCTCAAGCCAGCCTTCGGCAAATCCCTCGGAGATGCCGCCACCATGACAGCCGGCAACTCCACGCCGCTGACCGATGGCGCCTCGACCGTGCTGTTGGCCTCCGAAGAATGGGCTGCTGCCCGAGACCTTCCCTTTCTGGCCGACGTGCTTGATGGCGAAGCTGCTGCCGTTGATTTTGTTCACGGTAAAGACGGTCTCCTCATGGCACCTGCCTTTGCCGTCCCGCGCTTGCTGGCCCGCAATGGCCTGACATTGGCGGACATTGACTACTTTGAAATCCACGAAGCCTTTGCCGGAACAGTACTCAGTACCCTCGCGGCGTGGGAAGACGAAGAGTTCGGCAAGACCCGCCTCGGCTTGGATGGTGCCTTTGGTTCCATCGACCGCGCCAAGCTCAATGTCAACGGTTCATCGCTGGCAGCCGGGCACCCCTTCGCTGCCACGGGCGGACGCCTCGTTGCCTCGCTGGCCAAGATGCTCCACGAACACGGTCCTGTTGACGGACGCCCGGCACGCGGCCTGATCTCCGTTTGTGCTGCTGGCGGCCAGGGTGTCGTTGCCATCTTGGAAGGACGGTAGAGACTATGAACTCCCAGAAGACATCCTCTGCCGCGCGGGAGAAGGCAGATAAGTACACCGAATTCGTCAGTCGTGGTTTCGGTAGGGACTTGGCCAAGCGACTAGGCCTGCCGCAGCCCGCCGTGTTGCGCCGCTACACCCCCAACACTCCTCTGGTTCAGGGACCCATTTTGGTTCTTGGCCAAGGAGCAGGGGCCGACGCCGTTGCCCAGCTGCTGCTCGATTGGCACCAAGATGTGCGCCGGCATGCAACACCCAAAGAAAAGTTGGGTGCCATTGTGGTGGTCCTAGACGAACTTGACCACCCGGACCAGCTCTCGGCGCCTATGCTCGCCGTTGGCGCTGCGCTGCGTGACTTGAACAAGAACGCCCGTGTGGTCGCTATCTCCAGGGTGGCAACTGTCAGTGACAAACCCGCAGTGGCTGCCGCACGCAACGGCGTGGACGGGATTATTCGCTCACTGGCTAAGGAACTGCGCGCCGGAGCCACGGCAAACGGTGTGTTGTTGGCCAACGACATCGCCGCGGACGCACCCAGCGCCTCGTCGGCGCTGCGCTTCTTCCTCTCGGCGCGTTCAGCCTTTGTGGATGGGCAATTCCTCACCGCTTCCTCCGCTGGTTCCACAGCGGAGGCCGATTGGGAGAAGCCCTTGGCTGGTTCTGTTGCCGTTGTCACGGGTGCTGCGCGCGGCATTGGGGCGTCCATTGCTCGTACACTTGCCCGTGATGGTGCCACGGTTTTGGCGGTAGACGTACCAGCAGCCGGAGACCACTTGGCCGCCGTCGCCAATGAAATCCATGGCACTGCGCTCCAACTGGACATCACCAGTCTGGACGCCGGTGAACGCATTTTGGAACATGCCATCTCCCGCTATGGGCGCTTGGATATCGTGGTGCACAACGCCGGTATCACCCGCGATAAGTTGCTGGCCAACATGGATGCCGCGAAGTGGGATTCAGTCATGGCCGTCAATATCGCATCCCAGTTGCGGATGAATGAGGCATTCCTGGCTAGTAGCGATTTCGCCAACAATCCGCGCATCATCAGTGTTGCCTCCACCAGCGGGATTGCCGGTAACCGTGGCCAAACCAACTATGCAGCGTCGAAGGCAGGGGTTATGGGCATGGTCCGTTCTACCGCACCCTTGTTGAGCGAAAGCGGTGGCACCGTGAACGCCGTCGCCCCTGGTTTTATTGAAACTGATATGACGGCAAAGATCCCCTTCGCCACGCGGGAAGTGGCCCGACGCCTGAACAGCCTGCAACAAGGCGGTAAGCCCAGTGACGTGGCCGAGGCCATCGCCTTCTTCGCCCAGCCTCAAGCAGCAGGTGTCACGGCGAATGTATTGAGGGTGTGCGGACAGAATATGGTGGGGCAATGAGCGAGCCTACCCTGCTGAGCGAGATGCCTTCGCTGTCCAAGCTCTACGTCAATGCCGCGGCCATGGCGGCCAAGAGCAAAGTGGTACGGAGCGAACCCATTGTGGCACTGCCCTCACGGGCAGTAGAGGTGCGTGGTGTGCGGGCCGATCTGGCCAAGGTCACGGAGTTTGCGCACCTGATGGGTGAGCCTGCACGTGACGTGTTGCCCTCTGGCTATCTGCACGCGTTGGTCTTTCCCGTGGCCATGTCGGTCATGGTTCAGGACGATTTTCCGCTGCCGCTACTGGGCATGATTCACCTGCGCAATCAGGTGGAACACGTGGCTCCGGTGTTGTTTACGGATGAATTGTTGGTACGGGCCTGGGCGCGCGACTTGGTGGGACATCGGAGCGGTACCCAGGTGCAGCTTGTGGCGGAAGTTTTTAACGCAGACGGCACGCAACTGTTGTGGCGTGGCGTTTCCACCTACCTCGCCAAGGGCGTTTTTCTGCCGGGTCTGGACAAGCCTACGGCGGCCGCCGGCCGCGTTGACTTCGTTCCGCCGGTGCCCACGGCGCAGTGGCGGTTGGGCGTTGATACGGGGCGAGCCTATGCGGCGGTCTCGGGTGATTTCAACCCGATCCACCTCAGCGTGATCACAGCGAAAGCACTGGGTCTGCGGCGTTCCATAGCCCATGGCATGTATGCGGCGTCTCGTGTACTGGCGACGGTTCCGCAGTCCAAGCCCCATTCGTTTAGCTGGGACATCAGCTTTGACACGCCCATGTTCCTGCCAGCTACGGTCTCCCTTGAGGTCCTTGACCACAGGACTGACGACGGCGTGTGGCTGAGCTCGGAGTTCACCGCGTGGAACGCCCACAGTGCCCGAAAGTACTTCAGCGGCACTGTGAGTGCAAGCTAGTTCGTCATCGACTCCTCATACGGGTAGGCAGCGATGACCGCTTGAATCCGGTCTAGTGCGGGCTGGTCCAGGCCACTGGGGGAGACCCCATTCCAGGCCTGGACCGCCACGTCACCAAAATTATGGCCGTGGCTGGCCGGAACCGATTCGCCCATGAACATATCAAAGGCCACTTGCAAGTAAGTGATCAGGGGTATCCAGCGCATGGAATCACTCACATCGGGGGCGCGGCCTCCGCTGGCTGCACTTCCTGCGAGCCAATCCGGTTTCTGCCGGATCAACCGAGGAGTCAACCACGTCACGGCGTCGGTGCCATGCTGCAGATACGCCACGCGGCCAGGTTCCCACGGTCCATCCAGTTTTTCAAAGTCACCATTGTTCGATAGCCAGCGCACGTTGCGTCCGCCGTCGAAGACGGGTTGCCATACGGGGGAGCCGGGGTCACGCTGGGCCTGTAGCTGACCCCAAGGTTGAGAGTTGTTCGGAGCCCCTGAAAAAACTGCTCCGCCAATGCTGCTAGTCAGATCTTCTACAGTGCTGAACGCGGATTGCATTCCGGAGGCCCCCAAACTCAGCCCGTAGACCAGCAATTCGGGGCGGTTGCCTTCCGGCATGGCATCCTATTCGGCCTTCACTGCCGAGTACAGTGCCTGTGCTGAGGTGCGGGGAAGATCTTGGTGGAAGAGAAATGAGACCCAGCTGGGTTGGTAGGAATATTGCATGGACACAATGGCGGTATCGCCGCCGTGCAGGTATTCCAGTGAATCTACTGCCTGCCGCTCCAGCCAGCCTGATCCAGTGGGGGTAGCAATCAGGAGAGTGCCGCGGCCAAACGCGCCCGTCCGTTTGAGTTCGGCGACGGCCACCTGCGCGCGGTCCGCCACGGAGTTCTCTTGCTCCGATCCTACATAGACACGAACCGGTTCCTTGGCTGGAGCCCGGGTCACTTGCTCGATGGTGGCTGCTGTGGGACCGCCACCCACAAAGGCGCGGCCCTGCATGCCTAATTTGTCCCAGTCAACCGCTGATGCCGATCCAGCAGAACGGAACTCCGAATCTGGTTCTGTGATGCCTGCAGGTGTGGTGTCATTCCTGGCTGAGTACACGCGGTCCGTGCCCATGAGAGCCCCTGAAACTAGCAAGGTCAAGGCCAGCGCCGCGGTCAGAATTCCAGTGAGCAGCCCACTAGCGGTGACGAGGCGGGTGTTCCAGCCTGCACGGCGAGCCCAGCGCCGTCCCAGGGCAGCCATCTGCACTAAACCCCAGCGGACACCAAAGACGACAGCTGCTACGAGAACCGCCACCAGGAAAAAGGTACCAAGTTCCATGGCGTCTATGGGGGGCATGTCCACTTTGGCACGGACCTCGTTTTGCCAGGACACGGCAAGAATTCCCACGACCGCCACATAGATCCCGCCCATGGCCCCGAGCGCTGGCCAGACCCACAAGGGAACTGCTTTCAGCGCTGTTGGATCAGCAGGAGCCGGAACAGAAGGCGCCAGACCATCTGGATCAGATAGCGCCAGTGTGGGTGTGGCCGTAATGGCAGAAAACTGTTTCCGCTGAACCAAGAATCCAGATACCGCACGCCATAACCAAGAAGCTGCCAGATAAGCCAGTCCGAAGCTGAGACCGGCCAGGAATCCTTGGAAAAGGGCGGGTCGTGGAACAAGGGATGGAGTCAGAGCAATGGCAACAGCTGCCACTCCCGCTACGAGCCCGGCAATGCGGGGGAATCGGGTGTGCTGCATGGCGGGCATGTCCTTACTGCTGCGTGTTGAATTGAAGTCCTAGCCTATCGGTTACGCCTTGAGTGAGCCGCGGACAGACGCACTCATTTCGGCATTGACGCTGGCCCTAGTGCCGGCGTAACTGCCGGCCGAATGTGCATTTCTGGATCCCATGGACATGCTTTGCCGCCGAGCCGCACGAAGCTGCGGGTACAAGTCATTGACGTGTTGGTCCGCGCGATCCCGGCGGCTTGCGAGCACCAGCTCGTTCCCGGGTTCTCCGTTGGTCACCTCAGCGCTGTAGATGGCGCCGATCCTGCCGGCGACGGTGGTGAGGAAACCGAGCTGAAACTGCCGACGTTCGAGGGTCTTTTCCTGAGCACTCAAGAAGTCTTTGTAGGGGTATGTGGGCCACCACGCCTGCATGGCTGCCGCCAATTGCAGACGCAAGGAATCGAAGAGTCGTAGCACCTGGGCCACATCGGACTCGGCCCCGATGAGATAGAGGAGCTTTTTGGACGGAGTATTGGCCTGCAGCACCCTGACGGTGTTGAAGGCCAAAGCGACCGAGGTGAATCCTCGTGCCTGGCCCACCTTGTATTGCCCACCAAATTCCACACGTTCCTCCACCATGGGCTCCTGTGGGCGGCCGGACTTACCGGCCTCGGCGTCGATGGTGGCCTGCTCGATGCCGTAACGAACCATAAGCCGTTCGGCATGCTCTTGAAAAGCTTGCGCTTCAGCAGGGAAGGGCGTGTTTGCCGCCTTGGCGAGCAATTTAGTGATCAGCTTGAGCGTTTTCTCGGCCTTGCGGCTAGATTCTTCCTCGGTCTTCATGGTGCAGCACTCCTTTGCATTGATCAGGACTCTACGGCGGGGGTCTGACAAAATAGTGGGCCCGGCCTAGAACCTATGAAGCACGGGGCGGGCCTTGACGGGCTGGACCACCGGTTAGGCAATGGGGCCTGCGCTGGACGGGGCGGTCGCCAGGTAGTTACGGGTTGGATTCGAAAACGCGGATGATGCGATGAAAATCGAGAATTTGTCGCTTCTTCTGCAGTCTCGAACAGGTTAAGCGCAGCATCTGCAGTTTCGAAGCAGAAGCCGTTGACACGCCCGGGCTGTACACACATTCTCGCCGCTACCCCGAGACCTTGGCCGCACTCGAGTCGTCAGATGCTGCACTCGAGTCGTCAGATATGGCCCGTTTAATCGCATTTTCGGGGCCAGACATGGCAACTCGAGGATTGCGGATTCGAAAACGCGGATGATGCGATGAAAATCGCGAATTTGTCGCGTCTTCTGCAGTCTCGAACAGGTTAAGCGCAGCATCTGCTGTTTCGAAGCAGAAGCCGCTGACACGCCTGGGCTGTACACACATTTTCGCCGCTACCCCCATTTTGGCCGCTAACCCAAGAAACACTGGGTAATCAGTGACCATAATCACGTCCAGGAAGGGCTCTTTCGGAAACAAAAAGACTCCCTGAGAACCTTAGTTCTCAGGGAGTCTGTCAGTGCGCGGAAAGGGACTTGAACCCTCACCCCGTTTCCAGGACTAGCACCTCAAGCTAGCGCGTCTGCCATTCCGCCACCCGCGCAGGTGATCGCAGGAATTCGTTTCTCGCTCTCGCTTGAATCGTTGTTCCCTGCAGCAGCGATGAAAACAATAGCACGACTTTTATGTGAAAGAACAATCGAGTCCTGCCCCGCCCATTTTCCGGCTGTCCGGGTGCCTGAAAAGACACGAAAGGTAGGCTGGACCAAACGCCCTAGAACATAAGGAGTCATCCCGTGAACAACGTCAGGCCAGAGGACGAAGTGGCAGGCATTTGCGCCGATCTCATTCGTTTCGACACCAGTAACTACGCCGATAACGAAGGTCCGGGGGAGCGGGCCATTGCTGAGCACACTGCTGCTTTGATTTCCGAGGTGGGGTTGTCGGCTGAGCTCTATGAGTCGTCTCCGGGGCGAGCCAATGTTGTCAGCAGGATTTCTGGAACGGATTCTTCACTGCCAGCCCTGGTGGTGCACGGGCACCTAGACGTAGTTCCGGCGCAGGCCTCGGACTGGAGCGTTGATCCCTTTGCCGGCGAAGAACGTGACGGGATGATTTGGGGTCGCGGGGCGGTCGACATGAAGGATATGAACGCCATGATGCTTTCGGTCATGCGCTCTATGGGTCGCGAAGGCCGTCAGCCCAAGCGGGATCTGATCTTCGCCTTCTTCGCCGATGAGGAAGCTGGCGGCAAGTATGGTGCCCGCTGGTCCGTGGACAACCGCCCCGATCTATTCGAAGGAGCAACTGAAGCCATCTCCGAGGTGGGTGGCTTCTCCACCGACATCAACGGTAAACGCGCCTACCTCCTGCAGACCGCAGAGAAGGGCCTTGCTTGGTTACGCCTGACCGCCCACGGCCGCGCCGGCCACGGATCGCACATCAACACTGACAATGCGGTGACCCGGCTGGCCCGGGCCGTAACCCGGATTGGTGATCACGAGTGGCCCATTGAGTACACCGATACCACCCGTGCCTTCCTCGAGGGCGTTTCGGAGCTCACCGGCATCGAGTTTGACGAGGGAAACCCGGAAACTCTGCTGAGCCAGCTCGGCACGGTGTCACGATTCGTTGGCGCAACACTGCAAAACACGTCCAACCCCACGTTCCTGAAGAGCGGCTACAAGGCAAATGTGATTCCCGGCACGGCCGAGGCCATGATCGACATCCGCACGCTGCCCGGCCAGCATGAGCAGGTCCTTGAAATCGTCCGCGAGCTTGCAGGTGAGGGCATCGACATCTCCACCATCCACAACGACGTCTCGCTCGAAACTCCCTTCGCCGGCAACCTCGTGGACGCCATGATCGATTCCCTCCACACTGAAGATCCCGGCTCCACCGTCCTGCCCTACACGCTATCCGGCGGTACTGACAATAAATCGCTGAGCCGTCTGGGCATTAGAGGCTATGGCTTCGCCCCACTGCAGCTGCCCGCGGAGTTGGACTTCACTGGCATGTTTCACGGAGTGGACGAACGCGTTCCCGTCGATTCACTGAAATTCGGCTCCCGCGTTCTGGACCGCCTGCTGAGCAACTACTAAGGACCTCGCACCATGAGTATTGACCTGCAAGAACTGCTCCCCGATGAGCTGCTGGAACGTTTCCGAGTCCGTGCCAAGGGTTATGACGAACGCAATGAGTTTTTCCACGAGGACTTCGCCGAACTCAAGGACCAGGGCTACTTGCGCATGTTTGCTGCCACGCACGACGGCGGACTCGGCTTTGGTCTGGAGCAGGCCGCTGCCGCACAACGCAGGTTGGCGACAGCCGCCCCGGCCACCGCATTGGCGATCAACATGCACTTGGTGTGGACCGGCGTCGCACATCTTCTCGCGCAGCGAGGGGACAACTCTCTCCACTATGTGCTGACGGAGGCGGTGGCGGGGGAGGTGTTTGCCTTTGGTAATTCGGAGGCGGGCAACGATTCGGTGCTGTTCGATTCCAACACCGTGGCAGCGCCCCAGGGCGACGGTAGCTACTCCTTTACCGGCACCAAGATCTTCACCTCGCTCTCGCCAGCCTGGACCCGGCTGGGGATCTTCGGGAAGGACAGCAGCGGGGAGGAAGCTGTTCTAGTGCATGCGTTCATCACCCGTGAGACACCCGGATACACCATCAAAGACGATTGGAACACGCTCGGCATGCGGGCGAGCCAGTCAAACACCACCGTGCTCGACGGCGTGGTGGCACCGGCTGATCGGGTGTTCCGGAAACTGTCTGTGGGCCCCAACGCGGACCCGCTGATCTTCTCCATCTTCGCTTGCTTTGAGACGCTGCTGGCCGCCGTGTACACGGGCCTGGGCGAGCGGGCGCTGCAGCTTGGTGTGGAAACGGTGCATAAACGTAAGTCCAAGAAGTCGGGCAAGAGCTACGCTCAAGATCCGGACATCCGTTGGCGCATCGCCGACGCAGCGTTGGCCATGGACGGCCTTTACCCGCAGCTGGAATCGGTGGCCCGCGACGTAGACAACCTCGTCAATCATGGATCCCAGTGGTTTCCCAAGATGGTGGGACTGAAAGTTCGGGCCACGGAAACGGCCAGGACAGTAGTGGATTTGATCATCCGAGTCAGCGGAGGCAGCAGCTACTTTGCTGGCAATGAACTCGGCCGCCTCTACCGTGATGTGTTGGCGGGAATGTTCCATCCTTCGGACGACGAATCGGCGCACTCCACGATTGCCAACGCATGGCTGGGTCCGCTCGAGGACTGAACGGGGGCCCTAAGTGCAGTGGCCACCAGTCCCGTGGTTCTGGGTGGTTGTGGAAGGCGCGGCTCAGGAGAAGATATCGAGGGTCCGCTGAACCCGTAGCACCCTGCGGCGCATCACGTATTTGCGGTGACCGCCCATGTACAAGGTGCTGCGGGCCAGCTCCCACTTGCCATATTCGGCATGTTCACGCAGACGCTGATAAGCGGTCGGCACCGACTCGCCAGCGGAGACCGTGATTTCCAAGTACTCGTACTGGCGCAGGGGTGCCCCCGGGCTGGTCGATGCAGGTTTCAAGGTTTCCCTCATGAAGTGTCCTTCCTGTCAGTACTTTCCGAGCCACTTGCCGCCGCTATCCCTCCGGCAGACCCCTAACAGTGGGGTATCTAGAGCTGGTGCGCAAAGTGTGCCGCTTCACACCAAGCTACCCGTGTTTCCCGCCAAAATCCTCACCCAGTGAAAAGGACTTTCAAGTTACCGGGCACACTGGTACCGTCAATCGCATGAGCATCGATCCCCGCGCAGCCCTGAGTGCCCTGACTACCGCCCTAGAAGAACACCTGGTTGCCGCTTCGGCACGCCGCGGGGAAGAAGACCCCATCGTCGAAGCAACCTTCCTTGGCATCATTGACGCCTTTGAAGCCTACGAAGAAGCGCTCTTTGACGCCTTCGATGAAGTAACACCATTAGTCATCTACGGCGAAGACGGTGAAGAAGGCGACTTTGATGACGACGACGACAATGATGACGACTCCGAAGACGATGACAACGATGACGATTCAGAGGACGAGCCGGAGAATTCAGGCAGCAGTACCCAGGGATAGCTAGCAACTCGTAGCTAGCTGTCAGGAGAGCTGGGAAACCTCGTTCAGGACCGTTGCGATTTGTTCCGGCAGCGGTTCCAGGGAGGACGTAAGGATTTCCTGCAACTGCTCTTGGGTGCGCGGGCCAACCACGGCCGAAGCCACGGCATGGTGCTCCAGCAGCCAGCCCAACGCAACATCTAGAGGAGCCCGTCCTAGGCCTTTGGCGGCCGTAATCAAGGCCTCGGTGATGCGGGCCGGGCGGCCGTCCAAATACCTCTCTACGTAGGCGCTCATGGTGGTGCTGGCTCCGCGTGAGTCAGCCGGAATCTGTCCACGGTACTTTCCGGTCAGGACGCCGCGGCCCAGAGGAGCCCAGCACAGCAGGCCCGCGCCCATATGCTCGGCGGCGGGGACCACCTCCCGTTCGGCCTCGCGAGCCAGCAAGGAGTACTCCACTTGATTGGCCACGAGCGTGGTTTCACACAGGGTCGCGGCCCGTGCAAACTGCCAGCCGTTGTAGTTGGAGACTCCGGCATAGCGTACGCGTCCGCTGCTGACGGCATATTCCAAGGCGCTAAGAGTCTCCTCCAAGGGCACGTTTTCGTCCCACACGTGTGCCAGCCACAAATCTAGATGGTCCGTACCGAGACGCGCCAGGGAAGCATCAAGTCCGGCAAGCATGGCACGCCGGGACGTGTCCACCATTCGTTTGTCGCTGCGGTGACTGACGCCAGCTTTTGAGACCAACACCACATCGCTGCGGGGGACTACATCTCCGAGCAGTTCGCCGAGGATCGCTTCACTGCGCCCCTCAACATAACTGACGGCAGTGTCCAGTGTGGTGCCGCCGGCATCCACGAAATCTCGCAGTTGCGCCCGCGCAGTCTCGGGGCTGGTTTCATTTCCCCAGGTCATTGTGCCCAAGGTCAAGGCAGAAACGCGCAGTCCGCTGGTGCCCATGAATCGTTGTTCCATGGCTGCAAGCTTACGGGGAATTGGCTGTGTGTTTTGCCCGACGTTGCCGCGTGTGCATGGCGTAGCGGCCTACATGCTTTAGGCTGAAACCCGTGAACTGGTTTGAAGCTGCCTTCTTAGGCCTTGTCCAGGGCCTGACTGAATTCCTCCCGATTTCTTCAAGTGCCCATCTCTTCGTCGTCGGTAAATTCCTGCCCTCAGGGGAGGATCCCGGTGCGGCCTTTACCGCTGTCAGTCAGCTGGGCACGGAAACTGCCGTGCTGCTGTACTTCTGGCGCGATATTGTTCGCATCATCAAAGCGTGGTGGGGATCGCTGCGGGGACGTGTGCCTCGCACCGATCCAGATGTCCGCATGGGTTGGTTGGTCATCATCGGCAGCTTGCCCATTGCTCTGCTGGGTGTGCTGTTCCAGCACCACATCGAATCCACCCTCCGAAACTTGTGGCTCGTAGCCACCACCTTGATTGTCTTCGGCTTGATTCTTGCCGTGGCGGACCATATCGCGAGCCAGCAGCGCGAGCTCAAGGACCTGAGCTACAAGCACGGCATCCTCTACGGATTCGCCCAGGCGCTGGCCTTGATTCCGGGGGTTTCACGTTCCGGCGGGACAATCACCGCCGGCCTGCTTATGGGTTACACACGTGAGGCCGCGGCACGCTACGCATTCTTGCTGGCCATCCCCGCCGTTTTTGGTAGCGGATTCTATGAGCTGTACAAGGTTTTCGCTAAGCACGAGGGCGCTCAGGGCCACTTCGGCATCGGCGAAATCGCACTGGCAACCGCCATTGCTTTCGCTGTGGGATATCTCATCATTGGCTGGTTCCTCAAGTACATCTCTACGAAGAGCTTCCGCCCCTTCGTTTGGTACCGCATTGGCTTGGGATTGCTGCTCTTCATCCTCCTCGGCACCAACGTCATTACCCCCTAGGGGAGAGGCGTTAACTCTCCAGCCGGCCAAGCCTTTGCGCTTCCTAAAGCTCTCTTCGCTCACTTTGGGTCCCTCGGCGGTTAGGCTTGTGCATGTGAAAACTTGGAAGTCCCACTCCCTGCCCCAGCTCCCCGGACTCATGCCTGCCCTTGCGTTGCATGAAACGACTCGGAATCGAGTCGAGCTTTTGCCGGAGACTGGCCCAGCCAGCATGTATGTTTGCGGCATCACCCCCTACGACGCCACCCACATGGGCCACGCCGCCACTTACGTTGCCTTCGACCTGCTCAACCGGGTATGGCGCGACGCGGACCGCACCGTCAACTACGTACAAAATGTCACTGACATTGACGATCCCCTCCTAGAACGCGCAACCCGCGACGGCGTTGACTGGCGTGAACTGGCAGCCTCCCAAACGGCGCTATTCCACGCCGACATGGAAGCCCTGAACGTGCTCGCCCCAGATCACTACATCGGTGCAGTTGAAGCCATTGAATGGATTGTGCCCGAGATTGAGAAGTTGTTGGCCGCGGGTCTCGCTTACCCCGTTGCGGGAAACGATGGAGCGCCCGACGGCGATATTTACTTCTCCGTCGAGGCCGCCTCGGCTGCCGAAAAAGATAACGGACCCGAAGCGGCGTGGTGGTTGGGGCAGATCTCGGGCCTCAGCCAAGAGGAAATGCTTCCTGTCTTTGCTGAGCGTGGCGGAGACCCGGCCCGCCCGGGGAAACGCCACCCGCTCGATGCCTTGCTCTGGCGGGTCGCCCGCGACGGAGAGCCCTCCTGGGACGGTGCCTCCCTGGGCGCCGGACGACCCGGTTGGCACATTGAATGTACCGTTATCGCCCAGCGATTCTTGCCCAAGCCCTTCACGGTGCAGGGCGGCGGCAGCGATCTAGTCTTCCCGCACCACGAGATGGGAGCTGGCCACGCCTATGCGCTGAGCCACACTCCCATGGCATCGCACTACGTCCACACGGCCATGGTTGGTCTGGACGGTGAAAAAATGAGCAAATCCCTGGGTAACTTGGTGCTCGTTTCACAATTGCGTGCAGAAGGTGTTGACCCGGCCGCTATCCGGTTGGCAATCATGGCCCATCACTACCGCAGTGACTGGTTCTGGACACAGGAGCTGTTGGAATCCGCGCAGGACCGGCTGGAGCGTTGGCGGAAAGCGGCACCGCGTGCTGCCGAAGGCTCTGCCATGGCGTTGGTGGCCGAACTGCGTGCGGCGCTGTCGCAAGATTTGGATGCGCCCCGTGCCCTGGCTGCCGTAGATGCTTGGGCGGAACTATCTACCGCTAGCGATGCCACCCCAGCTTCCGAGCGCGATTCCGCATTGGTATCGGATGCTCTTGAAGCCCTCCTCGGCGTGGAGCTCTAAGCCACAGAGGTCGGCGGTGCAGCCCTCAGCGAGCTTAGGGCTGTTCGTTGCCTCTACGGCGCAGGTAGCGCTCGAATTCTTGGGCAATGGATTCGCCGGTCGCTTCTGGCAGTTCTGCCGTGTCCTTAGCTTGTTCCAGCTGTTGGACGTACGCGGCGATCTCGGCGTCCTGGGACGCCAGTTCGTTGACCCCGCGTTCCCAAGCATGGGCGTCCTCGGCCAAGTCGGTAGTGGGTAAGGAGACCTTCAAGAAGTCTTCGATCTTGTTCAGCAACGCCAGTTCAGCCTTGGGGGAAGGCGCCTGAGCCACGTAGTGCGGCACGGCTGCCCACAGCGACACGGTGGGCAGCCCCGCCAGCAAGGCAACCTCATTGAGTACCCCGACAATGCCAATGGGGCCCTCGTATTGGGAGGCTTCCAGCTTCAAACGAGTGGCGAGCTCGTCGTCGTCGCACGTTGCTGTGACGGGAATGGGACGTGAGTGGGGAACGTCGGCCAGTAAGGCGCCCACTAGTACCACGTAGTTGACGTTCAGTTCGGCGGCCTTGGCCAACAGCTCTGCCGTGTAGGCACGCCAGCGGTACGACGGTTCAATGCCGTGCACCAGGATCACATCAATGTTGGTGCCCGGAATGGAAGCTTTGGCGATCTTGGTGACGGGCCATTTGATCTTGTGGCCGCCGGAGGAGGTGAGCCGAACTTCGGGGCGGGTGAATTGGAAGTCGTAATATTCATCGGGTTCAATCACCGCGACCCGTTTGGCATCCCACAGTCTGTGCAAGTATTTGAGGGCGTCGCTGGCTGCCTCGCCGGCGTCGTTCCAGCCTTCAAAGGCGGCTAACAGGACTGTTAACCGCTCCTCACCGGCAGGCACTTCCAAAAACGCTTCCGGTTCTTCGGCTTCTCCACCACTGAATGTGCTCACATCCCCAGCCTAAGGCGCCTAGCGGTTTGCGGCACCACCCACCACGCGCGGCTGTGGAAAACAGTTCCACGCCTCTCTCCACGTAGACTAGTGGCATGCTTTCACCCACTCCTGCCGCCGCCCACCTTGAGGCATCCACCGACCATCCGCTTAAAGCTGTCCTCTGGGACATGGACGGGACGTTGGTGGACACGGAACCGTATTGGATCGCCGCTGAAATAGCTCTCGTTGAGGCCCATGGCGGGCAGTGGGATGAGGAGAAGGCCCACCAGCTAGTAGGCAACGCACTGGATAGCACCGCCAAGGTGCTGCAGTTGGCCGGTGTGGAGCTTTCCGTCAGGGAGATCATCGACTACCTCTCCAATAGTGTGGTGGCCGGAATCCGCAAGGTGGTGCCTTGGCGCCCCGGAGCCCGCGAGTTACTGGCAGAACTGCACGCGAAGGGAGTTCGCTGTGCCCTCGTGACCATGAGCGAACGGCACATGGCGCAAGAGGTCGTTGATGCCCTCGATGAGAACTATTTCGAATTCCTGATTACCGGCGATGAAGTCACCCATGGCAAGCCGCATCCTGAGCCGTATCTCTTAGCCGTGGAGCAATTGCAGGGGAGCGATCCTGAGCTCACGCTGTTCAACTGTGCGGCTTTGGAGGACTCTGTTCCGGGTGTGGCCTCCGCCATCGCCTCAGGGATGGCCACGATTGCTATCCCCAATGCCGTGCCCTTGGCAGATGACCCACGGCGCACCACGTGGGACACGCTCGCTGAGAAGACGTACGACGACGTCCAGCTGGTTGTCGCTGCCCACGCACGTTCTGCCGGAGCTGCTTTGTGAGCGGATCCACCAAGGAAATGAAGGAAAAGCGTGAAGGGCTAGTCTTGGGATCGATCGGGGGGACCCCGATTATTCTGGCCAACTCCTGGTTCTTGATCGCCGCCATCACAGTCATGATCTTTGGCCCGCAGCTGGAAAGAAACTTTGCCGGACTCGGCTGGCGTGCCTATGGCGTGGCCTTTGCCTATGCCCTGCTGCTGTTATTTTCCGTGCTGATTCACGAATTGGCACACGCCGTTGCGGCCAAGCTGTATGGCTGGACCACCCACAAGATTGTGCTCAACCTCTGGGGTGGGCACACGGAGTTTGATTTCAGTAAGGCGACTCCAGGCAAAGCGCTCGTGGTGGCCTTCGCCGGACCTGTGGCCAACTTTGTGCTGGCGGGCTTGGGCTGGCTGGTAGCGATGCTCTTGCCGGAAGCCACCTCCCTCACGACAGTGATCCTGGTCTTGCTAAGCAACATCTTCATCTGGGCCAACTTGTTGATCGGTGCGTTCAACATTCTCCCCGGCTTACCGCTCGACGGCGGACGCCTGGTGGAATCTATTGTCTGGAAAACCACCGGCAACCAGGAGAAAGGTACCGTGGCCGCTGGCTGGGCCGGACGGATCATCGTGGTGGTGATGATTGCCGTTGTCCTGGCAGTGCCATTACTGCAGGGCCAGCAGCCCGAACTGACCACCACCTTTATCGTGGTCTTGCTGGCGGGCTTCTTATGGATGGGTGCCTCGGCATCCATCAAGGGGGCCACCATGCGACTGCGGCTACCAGCTGTCAGCGCCGGCACCTTGGCAACTCCGGCGGTCAGCGCCTCGATCGAATGCACCGTGGCCCAGCTGTGGACGTTGCGGGGCCAGTTCCCGCAGGAACCCATTGTGTTGTTCGGCCAAGACGGCCGTCCCACAGCTGTCGTTGACGAGTACGCTTTGGCCCATGTGCCGCCGCAGGCTGCGCTCATCACACCGGCAAGTGCGGTGGCCCGGTCACTATCTAAGGGAGCCTATGTTCCCGATGTGGCTTCGGGGGTGGAGCTAGTGTCCTACCTAGCCCAACTGCCGGATACTGAATATGCCGTAATCAATCTAGATGGCAAGGTCACTGGCCTGCTCAGTCAGGCGAAGGTTGTGGCCGCCATGACCGGCAAGCCAATCAGCTGATGGCCCCGTGAGGGTTGACCACCGTCGCCACTTGCCCCACATTTTTCCCTTTCCTAGCATTTCACTCTGACCAGGCCCCCACTGCGGGCCGCAACCGCTGACCTTTAGGCACCAAACGTGAGGAACCACCCGATGAAGCAAGACGAAACAACGCCAGAAACCGGCCAGCGGCCTCACGGTGCCGCATCACGGCGTGGGCCTTTCCGCTCCGGCGAACGCGTGCAGCTCACCGATGAACGTGGCCGCATGAACACCATCACCTTGACCCCCGGCACGGCCTACCACACACACAAGGGCTTCTTGAATCACGATCTTTTGATCGGCCAGCCCGAGGGCTCCATGGTGGAAAGCAACGTGGGCCAGCAGTACCAAGCACTGCGTCCGTTGCTCTCTGACTTTGTCCTGTCCATGCCCCGCGGTGCCGCGGTGGTGTACCCGAAGGATGCCGGCCAGATCATCACCATGGGTGATATTTTCCCCGGCGCCCGCGTGGTTGAAGCCGGCGTTGGTTCCGGAGCCCTGTCCATCTCCTTGCTGCGTGCTGTAGGAGATCAGGGTTACTTGCATTCCTTCGAACGCCGTCAGGAATTTGCCGACATTGCCCGCGGCAACGTGGAAACTATTTTCGGCGGCCCGCACCCCGCCTGGAAGATCTCCCTCGGTGACTTCCAAGACCAGGTAGTAGAGCAGGAAGCCCCCGGCAGCGTTGACCGTGTCGTCCTGGACATGTTGGCTCCCTGGGAGTGCCTAGACGCCGTCGCCACCGTTCTGGCTCCCGGCGGCGTCTGGATCAACTACGTTGCCACCGTGACCCAGCTGTCCCGCACCGCCGAGGCCATCCGTGCCGACGGCCGCTTCACCGAGCCCGACGCCTGGGAGTCCATGGTTCGCGGCTGGCACCTTGAAGGCCTGGCAGTGCGCCCTGACCACCGCATGGTGGCCCACACAGGTTTCTTGATGGTGACCCGCCGCCTCGCCGACGGGGTCACAGGGATGACACCCAAGCGCCGCGCGTCGAAAACTGACTTTGCTCAGGAAGACCTGGACGCGTGGACACCGGCCGCGGTGGGCGAGCGTTCAGTCTCAGATAAGAAGCTGCGCCGTGCCGCCCGCGATGCCTCTTCGACGGTACAAACCAAGCGGAACCAAGAGCAGTCGGAGGAAACTGAAACCCGACAAGACGGCTTCGGCGAGCAGTAGCACTAAGATCGGCAGTACCGGTTAGCCACGGCTGCGGCGGCATACACCGCGGAAGGATACAAAGTCATGAACGACTCAACGCACTCCACCCCAGAACTTCCCGAGGACGGCAGCACGCCAGGCACGGGAACACCCGCGCCTGGCTCCCTCGGGGCCAGCTACTCTATCGGCCCCGGCCAGCAGGCCGTGCTCGAACGCCAGCTCAATGTGCTCCGCGACAAGGCCCGCAACTTGGACCGTCAGCTGGCATCGGCAACGGCGAACAACTCCAAGCTGGTCGCAGTGCTGGAAACAGCCAAGACGGAGATTCTCAAACTTCGCAGCGCCCTGGAAAACGACGGCGAACCGCCCTACAGTTTCGGGACCATTTTGTCCCTGAATCGGGCTTCGGCCACGACAGGCGCCAGCACCGCCGTAATGAAAGAAAACCTGGATGTGTATGCATCGGGCCGTAAAATGCGCGTTTCACTGAGCCCCTTGCTGCGCATGAATGATCTCTCAGTGGGGCAAGAGGTGCTGCTCAACGAGGCCTACACAGTCATCGCCGCGTTGGGACTGCCCGACGTTGGTGAGCTCGTCACGGTGAAGGAATTGCTCGGAACGGACCGTGCCATGGTGGTGGGCCGGGCCGATGAGGAACGGGTGCTCCGGCTTGCCGGCGCTTTGCAGGGTGGCGTCGTCAAGGTGGGCGATGCGCTCACCATGGACGGACGCACCGGCTACGCCATGGAAAAGATTCCGCGATCAGAGGTAGAGAATCTGATCCTGGAGGAAGTTCCAGACATCTCTTACGCCGATATTGGCGGATTGGCCTCGCAGATTGAACAAATACGCGATGCTGTTGAATTGCCCTTCCTGCATCCTGACCTCTACCGTGAGCACGGGCTCAAGGCGCCCAAGGGCATTCTGTTGTACGGCCCTCCCGGCTGTGGCAAGACGCTCATCGCGAAGGCCGTGGCGAACTCTTTGGCTCAGCGAGCCGCCGAACGCTCCGGGGTCAAGGATCAAAAGAGCTACTTTTTGAACATCAAGGGCCCGGAACTGCTGGATAAGTATGTGGGCGAGACGGAGCGACAGATCCGTCTGATCTTCAGCCGCGCCCGAGAAAAAGCCTCTGACGGTAGCGCCGTGGTGGTGTTCTTTGACGAGATGGATTCACTCTTCCGCACCCGCGGCACGGGCGTTTCCTCGGACGTAGAGACCACCATTGTGCCGCAGCTACTGAGCGAGATCGACGGCGTCGAACGTCTCGATAACGTGATTGTGATCGGTGCCTCCAACCGTGAGGACATGATTGACCCCGCCATCCTGAGGCCCGGCCGTCTGGACGTCAAGGTCAAAATCCAGCGCCCCGACGCGGAATCAGCTGCAGATATTTTCACGAAGTATGTCACCACCAAGCTGCCCTTCCACGCCGATGATGTTGCAGCGAACCACGGCAGCTTGCAGGAGACCGTTGACGCCATGATTCAGCGCACGGTTGAGGCCATGTATGCCACGAACAAGGGCAATGAGTTTCTTGAGGTGACCTATGCCAACGGTGATACCGAGATGCTGTATTTCAAGGACTTCAACTCCGGTGCGGTCATTCAAAACGTGGTGGATAGGGCCAAGAAATACGCCATCAAGGACCTGTTGACCAGTGGTGAGAAGGGGATTCGGATCGAACACATGCTGCGTGCGGTGGTGGATGAGTTCCGGGAACACGAGGACATGCCCAATACCACCAACCCCGATGACTGGGCCCGAATTTCCGGTAAGAAGGGGGAACGGATCACCTACATCCGCACCATCGTGCAGAGTAAAGAAGGCCAAGTTCCGGGACGGACGTTGGAAACCCTGCCGAACACGGGGCAGTACTTGTGAGTGCCATCCGGGTCATGGGGGCCGAGACAGAATACGGGATCCACGCGCCGGGTACCCAAGAGTTCAACGCCACTTGGCTCTCCACCCAGGTGGTGCACGCGTATTCGAGGGAAACAAATCACAGGGCCTCCGCCGGTGGGGAAACCCGCTGGGACTACACCGACGAGGACCCCTTGGCGGATGCCCGCGGCTGGTCCATGCCACGCTCCGTTGCGGACCCTAGCCAGCTGACGGATTCTGAACCTGTGCTGACGGCCGCCCAAATCGCATTGGAAGGCGGGGAAGTCGGTGAGGTTGGTGAGAGTTCGACCCCACTGATGATGAACATGGTGTTGGGCAATGGGGCGCGGCTCTACGTGGACCATGCCCACCCGGAATACTCCTCACCTGAGGTGACCAACCCGCTTGACGCCGTGCGCTGGGACGCGGCCGGGGATCTGGTGGCACTGGCCGCGGTACGCAGGATTGGCGCCACCCCGGGTGTACCTGCCATCAATCTGTACAAGAACAACACTGACAACAAGTCGGTCTCCTACGGCAGCCACGAGAACTATCTGATGCCCCGCAGTGTCCCGTTCAAGGACATTGTGGCCGGGCTGACGCCGTTCTTTGTTACTCGCGCCATCATGTGCGGGGCTGGCCGTGTTGGCCTGGGCCAGGATGGTTCGGGCCACGGCTTCCAAATCACCCAGCGGGCTGACTTCTTTGAAGCAGAAGTTGGGCTAGAAACAACCATTCGCCGGCCCATCATCAACACCAGAGACGAACCGCACGCCACGGCCGAGAAATACCGGCGCTTGCATGTGATCATAGGCGACGCCAATTTGTGCCAAGTCTCCAATTTTCTCAAATTCGGCACCACGGCGCTTGTGCTCGACATGATTGAACACGGTAGTGCACCCGAACTGGAATTTGCGGATTCGGTGGCAACCCTGCGCGCTATTAGCCACGATTGGGAGCTCAAGGAAAAGCACCAACTTATCGATGGCCGCTTGGTCAGTGCCTTGGATGTGCAATGGCAATACCTGACGGCAGCGCAAGCCCACTGCGTTGCCAACGGATCGAGCCACCCCGACACGGGGGACGGCCACACCAGCATGGTCTTGGCTAAATGGGAAGAAGTGCTGACAGCGCTGGGGGACGATCCCATGAGTCTGGCCGGACAACTGGAATGGGTCGCCAAACTAAACCTGCTCCAGCAATACCGGGCTCGGGACAAGATGTCGTGGGATGATCCGCGCCTAGGACTCATAGACCTGCAATGGTCTGATATCCGTCCCGAGAAAGGCCTCTACTACAAGTTGCTCCAGCGCGGGCGCATCGAGCGGCTGGTCACCGATGAGTCCATTGCGGCTGCCGTGCGGCAGCCGCCAGCCGATACCCGGGCCTATTTCCGTGGCCGCTGCATTCAGGCCTTTGGCCGGCATGTGGTGGGGGCCAGCTGGGATTCCGTCATCTTTGAAGTACCTGAGCTGCGCAGATTGCAACGTGTTTCTACGAAGGAACCGCTGCGGGGGACCGAATTGCTGACCCGTGAGCTATTCGATACCCACTCCGAGCTGCAGGATTTTCTGACCACGCTCTTGGCTGCGGGGCACTAGCAGGGAGTCCGTTGAGGCGTCGGTAGAGAATCAGATATAATTAGTCATTCGATTATACAAATGGGGGATAGTATGACTTTTTCATTGAATACTGCACGTAAGAACGCACGTCCGTCCGTCCTTATCTCGGTCGCAGCAGCAGCCATTTTGGCGCTGACATCTTGCAGCGGTGCTGCAACACAGGATGCATCATCGGAGCAGAGCCCTGCAGCCTCAACTGAGCAGAGCGCAGCCGCCGAGTCCACCACAGCGAAGGCTGAGGAGACGAAGGCCGCCTCGTCCAAGGAATACACGGAGGCCGAGCTGACAGCAATCCTGGAGGGCCTCAAGGATGCCGACGGTAACCCGATCACTCTGGTTCCGGCCGCAGATTTGAAGCAAGGCCAGGATCTTGCAAAGTCCAGTATGGACTCGATCACCATCACGCCCGAAGCGTGCAAAGCGTTCGCTAGCTCCAACGCAGAACTGCCTGAGGGCAGCGTCTACGCGGCTGGCACCTGGACAGGGGATGTGACCGCCGGACAAATGATGGGCGTCACCATCCTCTCCGCCAAGCCTCAGGTACTCGCCGAGACCATGGACCGTGCCAGTGGCGACCGGGGAGCCTGCTCCACGTTCACCATGGAAATTGCCGGTCAGTCAGTGAAGACCACCATGAAGCCGGTCAAGGTTGACACTTCCGCCGAAAAGGACAACGGAACCCTGATCACCCAAGAACTGCCCACCGGCACCAACAACACCGTCACAGTGGAAGCGCTCCAGGGCGGCCTGCTGGTCTCGGTAGTGAAGATGGGTGGCGGTGCCGATGAGGCAGCCGCCGCAGAACTGGCCACCTTGGTGGATAGCATCCTGGCTGCTTCTTAATCCAAACGTCCGACTTCTGATACCGCAGGCTCTGTTACCTCAGGCATTACTGCAGAATCTGAATTCGCACTGTCTTAAACCACTGACTTAAACCACGGACCCGCTGACTGCACACAAAGTCAGCGGGTCCGTGGCAGTATGGGAGCAGGTGCCGAACAAGGCTCCGGGAAATCAGTAAAGAAGGATGCATCATGGCTTCTCAGGAACAGAAAAACGTCTCCTCGCGCACCGAGGAAGAGCACGTGGATGAACTTCCCGCACCCACGCCCACCCCGGACTCAGCAGCAGCCCAAGCCGCTACCTCCGGTGTCGATGACCTGCTGGATGAGATTGACGGTGTCCTGGAAGTCAACGCTGAGGAATTCGTGCGCGGCTTCGTCCAAAAGGGCGGTCAGTAGGGTCCATGGACGGCACTGGGCACAATGGCAGCAAGCACCCTGGCTTTCCGGCACTAGAAGGTGATGGCTCCTCGTCGTCGTTCTTGGATCATGTGAGCCGAAGCAATCCAGGGCTCCTGCCGTTTGGGCGCGAGCTCCCTGCCGGCGGTATGCCCAGCACCCCGCATGGCACCACCATCGTGGCGTTGACGTTTAGCGGCGGCGTGCTCATGGCGGGCGACCGTCGGGCCACGATGGGTTCGATGATCGCTAGCCGGCGGATTGAAAAAGTCTTCCCAGCGGACAAATATTCGGTGCTGGGTATCGCCGGGACCGCAGGTATCGCCATTGACATGGTGCGGCTATTCCAGGTGGAGCTGGAGCACTACGAGAAGATTGAAGGCACGCGCCTCAGTCTCGAGGGCAAGGCCAACCGGCTCGGGGCCATGGTCCGTGCAAACCTCCCGATGGCGCTCCAAGGGCTTTCGGTGGTGCCCCTGTTTGCCGGGATGGAACGCGGCGAAGCGGCGGGGCGGCTGTTCTCCTACGACGTCACCGGCGGCCGGTATGAAGAACTCGAACACCACAGTGTCGGTTCGGGATCAGTCTTTGCACGCGGCGCCCTGAAAAAGCTGTGGCATCCGGAGCTCTCCGGAGATGACGCGGTAGCCGTAGCCGTGGAAGCGCTCATCGATGCCGCCGACGACGATTCCGCCACCGGCGGCCCTGATCTGATCAGGCAGTTGTGGCCCGTGGTCTATGCGGTGACGCGCGACGGCGCAGCCCGGGTACCGCAAGAAGCGTTGGCTGCCGTTGTTAGCAAGATCTTGACGCGCCGAACCGCCGAACGCCGGGAGGCCTGAGATGAGCCAACAATTTTACGTGTCACCGGAACAAGTCATGAAGGACAGGGCTGATTTTGCTCGCAAGGGCATTGCCCGTGGCAGGTCCGTGGTGGTGCTCAGTTACCGGGACGGCATGGCGCTCGTGGCTGAGAACCCTTCGGCCACCCTGCATAAAATTGGCGAGATTTATGATCGCATCGCCTTTGCCGCGGTGGGGAAATACAACGAATTTGAGAGCCTGCGCCAAGCTGGTATCCGCTACGCCGATGTACGCGGTTACTCCTATGACCGGGTTGATGTGACAGCTCGAGGCCTGGCCAGTGTGTACGCCCAAAGTTTGGGCACAGTCTTTACCGCCGAACAAAAGCCGTTCGAAGTTGAGCTGGCCGTGGCCGAGGTGGGTGAGAGCGAATCAGAGGATCATATCTTCCGCCTGAACTTTGACGGTTCCATTGCCGATGAAACCGGATTCTTGGCCATGGGCGGTCAAGCGGATACGGTGCAGTCAGCTCTGGAAAAGCTGTGGCAGCCCGGGGCTGATTTGGCGTCCGCACTGCGCTGGGCGGTTGGTGCGCTGGAGTTTCCCCGCAGAGCCACCAGCGACACCGGTGCTGCCAATGCTGCCAATGCTGCCAGTACTAGTGGGCCCACCGACGCCCCGGTATTTTTACCACTCGAGGCCGCGACTTTGGAAGTTGCCGTACTGGAGCGCCATGCCTCCCGGGTCCGTGGATCCCATCGCGCTTTCCGGCGCCTAGAGGACACCGAACTCGCAGCTCACCTGGCCAGCGGCTAGTTGTCCTCGCCTCAAAACATTACTCAGCTATGTGAACACATCAATATAAAGGAGACCTGACCGGTGGACCGGCGGATATTTGGCATCGAAACCGAATTTGGCGTTACCTATTCAGCGCCCGGGTCCCGGCCCTTGTCCCCGGAAGAAGTGGCTCGGTACCTCTTTCGCAAGGTGGTCAGCTGGGGCCGTTCCTCCAACGTCTTCTTGCCCAACGGCTCCCGCCTGTACCTAGACGTAGGGTCTCACCCCGAGTATGCGACGGCAGAGTGTGATGGCATCGCCCAGTTGATCGCCCAGGACCGGGCCGGTGAGTTGATTCTGCACGATTTGGTGCAGGAGGCCCAGATCAAGCTGGCACAGGACGGATATGCCGGGAAGATCTTCTTGTTCAAGAACAATGTGGATTCCGCTGGAAATTCCTACGGTAGCCACGAGAACTACCTGATAACACGACGAGGGGAATTCAACCGCCTAGCGGACATCCTCATTCCGTTCCTGGTGACACGGCAGCTAATTGCCGGCGCCGGCAGGGTGCTGCCTGCCCAGCAGGGTGGTAAGTTCGCTTTCTCTCAACGTGCCGACCATATTTGGGAGGGCGTGTCCTCGGCCACCACCCGATCCCGCCCCATCATCAACACCAGGGACGAGCCGCATGCCGATGCGGAACTGTATCGCCGCCTGCACGTCATTGTGGGGGATTCGAACATGTCCGAGACCACCAGTATGTTGAAGGTGGGAAGCATGGATCTCATTCTGCGTATGGTGGAGGCCGGCACCATCATGACCGACATGCGCCTTGAGAACCCTATTCGCAGCATCCGCGAAATCTCCCACGATCTCACCGGATCCCACCCGTTGAAGATGGCCGACGGCCGGACCATGACTGCGTTGGATATACAGCGGCACTATCTAGAAAAAGTTAGTGGCTTTGTGCGCTCCCACGGCGCCCACAACAACTTGGTTCCACGCATTCTCGACTTGTGGGAACGGACCCTTGACGCCATTGAATCCCAGAACTACTCGAGCATTGACACGGAGATTGACTGGGCCATCAAAGCCAAGCTCCTAGGCTCCTACGCAGACAGGCATAACCTGCCGTGGGGATCGGCACAAGTGGGTCAGCTGGACCTGCGCTATCACGACATTGACCCGCAACGCGGGCTCTTCAACATGCTCGAACGTCGGGGGGCGGCAGCGAAATTGATGAGCGGCGCCGAGATTGCAGAGGCCGTCGACATAGCCCCGAGCACCACTCGGGCGCACCTGCGTGGGCAATTTGTCAACGCCGCCCGGAAATCTGGGCGTGATTACACCGTTGACTGGGTGCATCTAAAACTCAATGACAGATCCCACCAGACCATCCTGTGCAAGGACCCGTTCAAGAGCGTTGATGAGCGTGTTGATGAACTGATTGCGTCCTTGCAAAGCCAATAGCCACTCAACGGACAGCGTTCATTCAGCTTTACCCGATAAACTAGGTTTGGCCGTGTTTCACGAACGCCGTGTTTTACGAACACAGGATTGACTCGCGTGATCGCACACCGGCCCGAAAATCTTAGAGCTTCACCGTGGTTGCTAAGCTTCGCCACGGCACCTGACCTGTTTAATCCAGCCATCGAAAGTGTATCTGTGCGTCGACTTCTTGCACTGCTTCTTCCTCTCCTGCTTCTTGTGACAGCCTGTTCCCAAGCAACTCCGGATGCTTCGGCCAGTTCTACCGTCTCGGTCCCGCCCTCTCACGCTGAGGTACTTGCTTCGGTCAAGGCTGAGGATCAGGGCGAAGGAAAGGCCCCCGCGGTCACCTTTGACAAGCCACTGGCCATCACGGATGAGTCCATGCGCCTCATGACCCCGGGCACCGGAGCCCAGGTGAAGGCTGGGCAGGCTGTTGAGTTCCGTGAAGTGGCACTCAACGCTGAGACCGGCGAGGTTCTTGACGAGTCCTTCACCAAGGACGCCGGTGGAACGATCGTTCTCAACGATTCCTTCAGGGACCAGTTCCCCTTGGTGTACTCCATTTTTTCCAGCGCCAAAGTGGGTTCCTACATTGCCTACGGACTTGCAGGTAGCGCAGCGACCCAAGGCAGCACCGAAACTCCGGCACAGGCTGCACAAGCTGCCAGCTTGAGCGTGTTCCAGGTAAAGTCCGCTGCGGATGTGCCGCCCGTAGTTGCGCCATTGTCGGCCCCTGAAGGCGAGTCGGTGACACCGCCAGCAGGTCTTCCCACTGTCAAAGACGATGACAAGGGAATCCCTCAGATCACCATTGGTGATGCCAAGGCTTCCAAGGAACTCATTGCCCAGGATCTGATCAAGGGTAAGGGTGCTGTCGTAAAGGCCACAGACAGCATTGTTGCCAACTACGTCGGTGTGAACCTTGTTGGCGGGGCAAAATTTGATTCCAGCTTCGACCGGGGCCAGGTCGCAGAGCTTTCTTTGCAACAAGTCATTAAGGGCTGGACCCAAGGCCTCGCAGGCAAGACCGTGGGCTCACGTGTTCTACTGCAGATTCCCGCGGACTTGGCCTACGGTGCAGCTGGCCAGGGCGACGCCAAGGGCGATCTGGTCTTTGTCGTTGATATCCTAGGTATCAAGTAACACCAACAACCCCAAAACCAACCCCAAGGAGCATTATGTCTTTCGGAGACCGCAAACTAGACCGCACTAAGCCGGAAATTGATTTCCCGGCCCACGAAGTCCCCACCGAACTGGTGATTGAGGACTTGATCGAGGGCACCGGCACCGAAGTAGTGCGTGGCAGCACCGTCTCAACCCACTACGTCGGAGTCGCCTTCTCCACCGGTGAGGAATTCGATTCCTCCTGGGGCCGCGGCGCACCGCTGGACTTCAAGGCTGGCATTGGTCAGGTCATCCAGGGCTGGGACCAGGGCCTCCTAGGCATGAAGGTCGGTGGCCGTCGTCGTTTGGAGATCCCCTCGGAGCTGGCTTACGGCTCACGCGGTGCCGGCGGAGCCATTGGCCCGAACGAAGCACTGATCTTCGTGGTTGACCTGGTAGCCGTTCGCTAAGCTCCCGTTTCACAAAAATGCCGTCGTTTGACGCATCTGCCATAGTTCAGACCGTGGCATTTACGTCAAGCGGCGGCATTTTTCGTCGTAACGTGGACGCAGTCATGCCCTGAAAGCGCCACGCCACCTAGTACGCTGACAAGGTGTCCACAAAAATTGATGCCACAGAACGTCTGTTGAACCTGGTGATCGCCCTTCTGGGTACCCGGCGCGGATACAGCAAGAGCCATATTCGGAACCACATCAACGGCTATGCCAGCGATGCTGGTGCCGATGACGAGAAGGCTCAGGTCTCGTTTGAGCGTATGTTCGAACGCGACAAGAAGATCCTTTTGGAACTCGGCATTCCCTTGAAGCAATCCGAGGTTGCCGGAAACGATGCTCAGGAACAGGTGCTGTACCGCATCCGCCCGGAGGACTATCGTGTCCCTGAAATCCGTCTCGACGAGTCAGCCATGACGCTGCTGGCCATCGCAGCCAACCTGTGGGCGGGAGCTTCACTCGGGGCACCGGCCCAATCGGCATTGCGCAAAATTGCGGCTCGTACCGGCACCGGCTGGTACGAGGACGACACCACTTCACAGTCACGGATCCGTACGGCTGAGCCGGCCTTCGAGGCGCTCTGGGATGCTCTGCGCAACCATCACCCGGTCACGTTCGACTACCGTAAGTCCGCCACCGCCCAGGCCACCCCTCGCACCGTCCAGCCGTGGGGGCTGGGAAGCAAGTACGGCCAATGGTATTTGGCTGCGTACGACCTGGAGAAGAATGCAGAACGCAATTTTCGCCTCTCACGCATCACTTCCGAGGTGTTGGTGCACGGCAAGGAGCGCTTTGAGCCACCGGCAAATTTCCAGATCGGTACTGTCCTGAGTCGACTGGGCACGGGGACCGAACTCAGCGCACACATCGGCGTTCCGGAAGGCTCGGCCCACTGGCTGCGCACCGAGGCAATGGGCCAAGCCGCAGCGTTACAAACGTCACAGACACAAGCTCCAGAAGCACAAGCCGCCGATGATGGCTTGGACGATCTTCTTTGGAGCAGGGAGGGCTGGGAGGTACTGACTACCACCTACCGTTCGCCTGAACTCATGGCCGACGACGTTGCTGCCATGGGTGCCCAGGCGTTCGTTGTGGCTCCTGCCGAACTAAAAGACGCCGTGGCCGGGCGGTTGCACAGGGCCGCCGCTGCGGCTGAGCAGGAGCCCCAAACTCTGAACTGGTCCAAGCCAATGGCCCCGGCCAACTCACGCAAGCCAGATTCTCGTGAACGGCTGGTCCGGCTCTTATCCATGGTGCCGTACCTGGTGACGAACCCGGGAGTGGAAGAGTCCGAGGTCATGGCTGAGTTCGGTATCAGCGCCAAACAGTGGGAGAAGGATCGGGACACGCTGAGCCTGACCGGACTGCCCGGGTATTTCCCGGGAGATCTTATGGATGTCTCCACCGAATCCGGCCAAGTCTTTATCAGGGATGCAGAAACACTGGCCAGCCCCCTGCGCCTCACCCAAGAGGAAGCCTGCTCCGTATTGATCGGCCTACAGGCCCTGTCCACCATCCCGGCACCCGGCCGGGCGCGCGCTCTCGAACAAGCCATTGCCTCACTCACCGCGGTGGCTGGCAAGGACGCCTGGCTAGCTGACGCCGTCGGACTTCACCTGGTCTCCGGCAAAGAAATGGACAATGTTGCCGCCCTGCAGAACATCATCCAACAAGGCCGCGCATGCTCCATCACCTACCTTGTGCGCCACCGGGACGAGGTCAGTGAACGCATCGTGGAACCGTTGCGGCTCTTTTCTCTGGATGCAACCTGGTATCTGCGTGCTTGGTGCCGCAAAGTGGAGGGGCTGCGCAGTTTCCGGGTGGACCGCATCCAAGAAATGAGCGACGCCGGCACCCAAGCCCATGTGCCAGCCACCTCGGTCGACTGGCAGCCCGGCGGCAGCATTTACAGTCCAGGCAGCGGCGATCAACAAGTCCAGCTGATCGCCGATTCCACCACTGCCAGAAGGCTGGCACCAGCCTACAATGCCCAGCTCTTCGACCTCGGCGGCGGCATGGTGGGTCTGCAGCTACTGGTGGGGGACACCTCCACTCTGGCCCCGCTCATGGCGCGGCTAGGGGGTCACGCTCGCGTTGCTGGCCCGGAACCGGTCCGCCAACAGGTAGCAGCCTGGCTGAGCGAATCGGCCACCAGCTATGACGCTGACGGCGAAACAGTCCGGGCTATTCCCAGCGTGGGCCGATAGACTCATCACATGCCTTGGTGGTCTTGGATTCTCATTTGGATAGCGCTTACAGCCCTGTCCCTGCTTTTCGTTCTCTTTTTGGGTTTCAAGCTGTGGCGCGGCGCCATGGCGGTGATGCGCACCGTCAGCGAGATCTCGGCTGAGCGCAGCACTTATTGGGACACAAGCCTAGAACGCGCCAAAGTGCAACACATCACAGAACCGCGTAATGTAGTTCCGGGCGCTGCGGTTTTTGCAACCCCTGAAGAAATGAAGCATGATTACCTAGCTGCCAAAGAAGAACGGCGTTTCGCCCGACTCCAACGGCGCGTCGCCCGCAGGAAAGAACGCGGACAGCTCCAATCCTTGCGCGACATCGAAGCATTACAAGACGTAGGATGAACCAAAAGGAAAGGCTTTACCGTGGGAAGACTTTTTGAGAGCCCCTGGGCTATCACCATCATTATCATTGTTGTACTTCTGCTCTTCGCAGCCCCCAAGCTGCCGGGCATGGCTCGCAGCCTGGGTCAGTCCATGCGGATTATCAAGTCCGAGGTCAAGGAAATGAAGAACGACGGCAAGGACGAGAAGGCAGCTCCTGCTCCCACCGCTTCCCCTGAGCCTGAAGCCCCGTTTGAGGGCAAGATCGTTAACAATCCGGCACAGGGCAACGCCACGGGCGACGGTACCGGAACCGGTACCGGCGCTCAGTCATAGAAACCGTCGCCAAGCCGGTGGGTGCCACAAAGGGCCGTAAGGCCAACCCTGAAGGCCGGATGCCGCTCAAGGCACACTTGATTGAGGCGCGCAATCGCCTCTTCAAGAGCGCCTTGGCCATGATCCCGGGTGTGGTCCTCGGCTGGATCCTCTACGATCCGCTGATGTACGCCATTACCCAGCCACTACGCGACATCAGTGAGAGCCGAAACATTGTTGCCTCGCTGAACTTCGAGGGCGTGACAACGTCCTTTGACTTGAAGATTCAGATCTCGCTGATCCTTGGCTTGATCATTGCCTCACCGGTATGGATTTATCAGCTCTGGGCGTTTATCACTCCGGGTCTGACGAAAAAGGAACGCCGGTACACGCTGTCCTATATGTTCGCCTCGGTGCCACTGTTTTTGGCCGGGATCTTTGCTGGCTGGACTATCTGGCCAAACATTGTCAAGGCGTTGACGTCTTTCACTCCGGCGAATACCGAGAGTGCCAACTTGATGAAGGCGATCGATTACCTGCAGTTTGCCCTGCAGCTGATGCTCTTCATGGGCGTAGCCTTCTTGGTGCCGGTATTGCTCTTTGCGCTCAACGCCATTGGCATGGTGCGGGGAAAGACCTACCTGAAGGCTTGGCGTTTCACCATTTTGGGCGTCACCATTGTTTCGGCCATGGCCGCACCTGGCTCGGACGTCATGAGCATGTTCTTCTTGGCTGCACCCCTGCTGGTGCTGTACTTCGGTGCCATTGGGTTGTGCATGCTCAATGACAAACGTAGGGACCGCAAGGAAGCCAAAAAGGTGGTCGAATCTGAAGCCAACGCGGATGTTGCTACACCCTCAACTGATCTGGAATTACTCTGAGCTTTGAGCCAGTCTGGCTGACGTAGGCTTGTACTATGCCCACATCAGACATGCTAAGTCCTTCCGAACGATTCTTGGCAGCGAAGCTGCGGGTTCAAGATGACAGATCCGATCTTGGGGACTTCAAAGCGGGCCTGAATTTTGACCTTGACGAGTTTCAAAACACCGCGTGCCGCGCCGTTCAGGCCGGTCGCGGTGTTTTAGTTGCTGCACCTACCGGCGCCGGGAAAACCATCGTAGGCGAGTTCGCTGTTTATCTAGCTCTGCAACGTGGGAACAAGGCGTTCTACACCACCCCCATCAAGGCCCTGAGCAATCAAAAGTTCCAGGAATTTTGTGCCAAATATGGCGCAGAAAACGTAGGCCTGCTAACCGGGGATACCAGCATCAATTCCGAAGCGCCCGTAGTGGTCATGACCACCGAGGTACTCCGGAACATGCTGTACGCCGACTCCCACACACTGACCGGTCTGGCCTACGTGGTCATGGATGAGGTCCACTACTTGGCCGACCGCTTCCGTGGGGCTGTGTGGGAAGAAGTGATCATCCATCTTCCCAGTGAAGTCTCCGTCATTTCACTGAGTGCAACCGTCTCCAACGCAGAAGAATTTGGTGCCTGGCTAGGTAGCGTCCGGGGCGACACCGCCGTGGTGGTCTCCGAGCACCGCCCGGTGCCGCTATGGCAGCACATCATGGTCCGCAAGGACTTGGTGGACCTCTTCGCCGAGAACGTAGCGTTTGATGAAATTGCCCCCGAAACGGTGGGCCCCGGAACCCAAGAACGCCGGGCCGTCAGTACGGCCAAAACCCCCAAAATCAACGCTGAACTACTCAAACTTGCCCGCAGCGAATCCGTCAGCACCGGAAGGGGCTCAAGCCACGGCCGTAGAGGTGGCGGCGGATCTCGCGGCCGCGGCTACCAGGACGCTTCCCGGCAGGATCACGGCACCCGCAACGGAGGTTCCCAGGGCAGCCCTCAGGGGTGGGCCCGCGCCGCCTCCCGCCCGCAAGTCATCAGGGCGCTGGAGAGCAAGAACCTGTTACCTGCCATCACCTTTATCTTTTCCCGTGCCGCCTGCGACGCCGCCGTACAACAATGTTCGGCCGCAGGGCTCTGGCTGACCACAGCTGAGGAACAAGTCGAGATTGCGCGCCGTGTAGACACAGCCTGCGCGGAACTTCCCGACTCGGATAGGGAGGTACTGGGTTATTGGGGCTGGCGTGACGGTCTCCTGCGAGGACTCGCCGCCCACCACGCAGGGATGCTGCCCAGTTTCAAAGAAGTGGTGGAAGACCTGTTTGTGGACGGACTGGTCCGCGCCGTCTTCGCCACTGAAACGCTGGCCCTGGGCATCAATATGCCAGCCCGCACCGTGGTACTGGAAAAACTTGAGAAATACAACGGCGAGGCTCATGTGGGCATCACCGCGGGCGAGTACACCCAGCTGACAGGCCGCGCCGGGCGGCGTGGCATCGACGTTGAAGGTCACGCCGTAGTGCTGTGGCAGCCTGGGACAGACCCGGCCGCTGTGGGCGGCTTGGCTTCCAAGCGCACCTACCCGCTGAACTCGAGCTTCCGCCCCACCTACAACATGAGCATCAACCTCATCGCCCAATTTGGCCGGGTCCGTACGCGCTCCATTTTGGAATCCTCCTTTGCCCAGTTCCAGGCCGACCGTTCAGTGGTTGATCTGGCACGCCAAGTCCGTTCCCGCGAGGAATCACTGTCGGGGTACGAAAAGTCCATGACCTGCCATTTGGGGGACTTCAACGAGTACGCCAAACTGCGCCGGGAACTCTCGGATCACGAGTCCGGCGCGTCCAAGTCCAAAGCCAAGCAGCGCCGTGACGCCGTAGCCCAATCCATGTCGAATCTGCGCGCTGGGGACGTGATCATGGTGAGCGGCGGGCGCAACCCGGGCTACGCCGTCGTACTTGATGAAGACAGCAAAGCGCGCGTACCGCGGCCGGGTGTATTGGGTATGGATAAGGAATACCGGCGCCTGAACGTGCAGGATCTCGACGGGCCCGTGGAGCCGGTGGGCCAAGTACGTGTCGCCAAGGGGTTCAATCCCAAAGTGCCCAAGGACAAACGCAACCTGTTGGCCGCTGTCGAGGCCAAGCTGGCCGAGCCCGCAGCGCAGCGTCCACACCGCTCAGCTGCCTTCTCATTTGCTGGATCTGCCGCGGCCGACGACGAGGCGATCGCCACGCTGCGCCGAAACCTGCGCGCCCACCCGTGCCACGGCTGTAGCGAGCGTGAGGATCATGCGCGTTGGTCCGAGCGCTGGTGGAAACTGCGGAAGGAAACAGATGGCATAGTCCATGCCATCCAGGCCCGCACCAACACCATCGCCCGAACCTTTGACCGGGTGATTGATCTGCTGGCCAGTTATGGATTCGTGGTGGCTGATCCTTCCGGGAACCTGGTGCCTAGCGAGGACGGCCAACGCTTGCGACGCGTGTACGGTGAGAAGGACCTGCTCATTGCTCTGGCACTGCGCAAGGGTGCCTTTAACGATCTCGATGCGCCGGAACTTGCGGCGTTTGTGACCACGCTGGTCTACCAATCCAAGCGCGACGCCGAGGGCACCCGCCCGCGCATGCCCAGCGTCAGTCTGGAACAGGCAGCCGAAGACGTAGTGGTGTTGTGGTCTGCGCTGCAGGACGCTGAGGAATCGCACAAGCTGCCGCTGACCAGCGAGCCCGAGATGGGGTTGGTGTGGGCCATGTACAAATGGGCCAAGGGGCGGAGTCTGCACGATGCCCTGAACAGCACCGACCTGGCGGCGGGTGACTTTGTGCGCTGGACCAAGCAAGTGATCGACCTTTTGGGCCAGCTCTCCCAGGTCCCAAATGTGCAGCCCGGTTTTTCCGGAACCTGCCGGAAAGCTGTTGAACTGCTACGCCGCGGCGTGGTGGCGTATACGACGGTGGAGAACTAGAAGTAGTAGACACGGGGACTCCGTTGCACAGGTGCACAGGTTGCGCAGGGCGTCCACCTCCGATCCGAGGGTCACCGTGCCGAAATGCCGAGGCCCGAAGCGTCACGATTTTTGTTGGATTATTTTTATTGAATTTTGTCCAGGTTGGACATTGTGAAAGGACCATAAAGCCATGTCTTTAACCCTGTACCGCAACGGTTCGGTATACAGCTCTGTAGACCCGCTGGCCACGGCCATGCTGGTAGATGGCGACGTGGTGGCTTGGGTGGGCTCCGAACACGCTGCCACTTCGCTGCTGGATTCGCGTATGCGGGAAGTGAACTTGGCAGGGGCTTTGGTAACACCGGGGTTCGTTGATTCACACACGCACATCACCGAGACCGGTTTGGCGATGAACTCAGTGGATCTTTCCGGGGCCGGTTCTGCCAGAGAGGTCCTGGAGTTGGTCGCCGCAGCATCGGCGTCCGCGACTGACGGAGCCGCGAATGCCGGAGTGCTGCTGGGTCATGGCTGGGATAACTCACTGTGGCAAGACACACGCTTGCCCAGTGCAGTCGAGCTGGATAACGCCACGGGCGGGGGAGAGGTTTATCTGGCCCGCGTAGATGTGCACTCCGGGCTCGTTTCCGCCACTCTAGCCCAGCGGTGCTCGCTGGCCGGCTTGGCTGGTTGGGACGGTGACGGCTTGGTCAGCGGCGCTGCCCATATTGCCGCACGTGATGCGGCCCGTAATCTCACGCCAGAGCGTCGTGAGTCCGTTCAGCGTAATGCGCTTCGGCACGCGGCCGCGAACGGTTATGTGGCCTTGGCCGAGATGGCTGCCCCTCATGTGGGTTCACCCGCAGACCTGGCAGCTCTCGTGGCGCTGGGTGCCAGCGACGCCACCGAGGCGCTTCCTGAAGTGCTGCCTTACTGGGGGCAGTTGGTTTCCAGCGCCGATGAGGCCCGTGCAGTGATGGCAAGTCTCGGCGTCGCTGTTTTAGGCCTTGCTGGCGACATCAACATTGATGGCTCCCTGGGCTCACGCTCGGCCTTGCTGCGCCAACCCTACGCCGACGCCCCTGAAAACTACGGCACAGCCCACCTCACGGTAGAGCAGGTGGCCGACCACTTTGCTGCCACCTCAGAGCTGGGGCTGACCGGGGGCTTCCATGTGATTGGCGACGGAGCCATGGAGATCGCCGTGCAAGGCCTCGAGCGTGCTGCCCAGCGGGTAGGCGTCGATCAGATCAGAGCCGCCGGGCACCGTCTCGAACATGCAGAAATGGTCGACGCCGCAGCCATGGACGCCCTTGCGAAGTACTCCGTGACGGTTTCTGTTCAGCCTGCCTTCGATGCACAGTGGGGAGGTGCTGAGGGTATGTATGCGCGCCGCTTGGGAGCTGAGCGCGCCAGCGATCTGAATCCCTTGGGTCGGTTCTATGCGGCCGGTGTTCCGCTCTGCTTTGGCTCAGATACTCCGGTGACGCCCCTGAACCCTTGGGCCAGCGTTAGGGCTGCACTGAACCACCACAACCCCGCTGCGAGGGTCTCAGCACGGGCTGCCTTTATTGGGCACACCCGCGCTGGCTGGCGAGCAGCAAAGACCGAGAACCCGTTCATGGGCCAGCTGGGCCCGGGTGCGCCGGCAAGCTTCGCCATTTGGGATGTGGAGCAGCTCATGGTCCAGGTGGCCGATGAGCGCGTGCAGTCGTGGTCCACGGATCCGCGGGCGCGTACTCCGTTGCTTCCAGCCCTGGACACTGGCAGTGACCCGCGTTGTCTCCAGACGGTCCACCAAGGACGGGAACTGTATGCTGCCGCTGACTTCGATGTGGCGGATCCCACGCCTTAAGCTCTGTTCTTGTTGTGCGTCTTGTTGAGCGCTCATCCGCGCTGGCAGGGTTGTAAGGATGCTGCCTAACAGGAAAAAGATTGTCCTCGCCTTCACTGTTCTGACCTGCACTGATAGGCATCAGCGCAGGTCAGGGCCATGTTGACAGTCCTGCCGGAGGCAATTAGTTTTAGGGGAGTGGAGAACCTCCTCTGGGAGGCTTCCGGTCGGTATGGATGTCTTACACCTCCGCCGACACTTTGGAGATAAGCTCACGCGCCAGTAGAAAACAGAGCTGTTCTGCGCCTTTGCGCAGATCGGCTTTGGTCCGAAGGCGTGTGGGCTTATCTTTTGCTCCGCGCCCTCGCCTATAATGGATTCTTGGCGCTATCTGCCGGGTCACTGTGAGGAGAATTCCAGTGCCGGCCCGGGCGGAAGTGTTGGTAGCGTCCTCCACCTTGACTATCTTTACGGAAAGGCACCAATTGTTGCGTGTCCTGACGATCATTCCCACATACAACGAGATCGAGTCGTTGCCCAAGACGCTGGCCCGTCTGCGGGCTGCTGTGCCGCATTCGGACGTGCTGGTTGCTGACGATAACAGCCCCGATGGCACTGGCCAGTGGGCCGATGAGTTCGCAGCCAACGACTCCCAGGTTCATGTTCTCCACCGCGCCGGTAAAGAAGGGCTCGGTGCCGCTTATCTGGCTGGCTTCACGTGGGGCCTGGCCGAAGGGTATGACGTGCTCGTGGAGATGGACGCCGACGGCTCCCACCAGCCCGAGCAGCTGCCGTTGTTGTTGGATGCCATTGATCAAGGCGCAGACTTGGTGCTGGGTTCACGTTGGGTTCCCGGCGGCAAAGTAGTCAACTGGCCGCTGCACCGCAAACTGATCTCCACCTGTGGCAGCCTCTACTCAAGGGTCATCTTGGGGATCTCCATCCGCGACGTCACCGGTGGCTATCGGGCTTTCCGCCGCACCACCCTTGAGGCGTTGGACTTCAGCGCGGTTGAATCTGTGGGCTACGGCTTCCAGGTCGACATGTTGTGGCGCGTCTGCCAAAAGGGCATGAAAGTGGTGGAAGTTCCCATCACGTTCGTGGAACGCGAATTCGGCGCCTCCAAGATGAGCGGCAACATCGTCCAAGAAGCCATGGTCAATGTCACCAAGTGGGGCTTGAGCGCCCGTTGGAACAAGCTGACCGGCCGCAACAAGTAACGCCAATCTTCTAAACACTATGCTTCTGCCGCGTACCTCAGAACACAGTACTTAAGCCGTTCCTGGCCGGTGACGTGGGTAGCTGTACGGGCAAGCCGCAGCAGAAGTTGGTGCAGAGACCTGCTCGAGCCCATGAGCCCGAAGCCATTAATCAAAGAAGCCATTAATCAAAGAACGCCCCTGGGAATCTTCCCAAGGGCGTTCTTTGCAGTTCGGTGCATGAGCCAAACCGTATGAGCTAAACCGTATGGTCTAAAGCTCATGCCTGAACTGTTTCGCTTAGACTTTTTCGCCGCGCTTTTCGCGCAGGACGGTCAGTCGGTCGGCCAAGATCACTTCCAGCTCGGGAAGGCTGCGGCGTTCCAGCAGCATGTCCCAGTGGGTGCGGACAGGCTTGTCGTTGGAGGTATCGGGGGCCTCGCCGTTGACCAGCAGGGCTTCCTTGCCGGTTTTGGACATCCACGTGGCCGGGATTTCAGCCTCGGATGAGAATGTGACGAACACCTGCTCGCCATCGGCGCAGCGGTACTCCACACGCTGGCGGGGAGCCGGCTCCACACCTGATTCAGTTTCCATGCTTTGTGCGCCCAGACGCATGCCACGCAAGCTGCGATCGCTCATGACTTCTCCCTCAAATTGATTACTGTTGTTTCAACGCGCCACATCCGCCAGTTGTTCCTGCCCTGACATCTGTGATGCTAAAACTCCGGCCGGGCAAACGCCACGCGGCCAATCACCCATTATACGTGATTGGCCGCGTGGACTATGCAGTTGGTGGTGTTGGCAGGTGCCGGGTTATTGCCCGGCGCCTGCGAGAGGATCGTGCGTCTCGTCCGAGTCAGGTGAACTGGTCCCCAAAACGTTGCCGATTCCCTTCAAAGCCTCGCCCACTTCACTGGGGATGATCCACAGCTTGTTGGAGGTTCCGGAAGCGATCTTGGGCAGTGTCTGCAGGTACTGGTAGGCCAGCAGTTTCTGCGTCGGGTTGCCCTTGTGGATAGCTGAGAAGACCTTCTGGATGGCCTGAGATTCACCATCGGCACGCAAGATGGCCGCTTTAGCGTCACCCTCCGCCTTCAAGATAGAGGACTGGCGTTCACCTTCAGCAGTCAAAATAGCTGACTGCTTGGTGCCTTCCGCGGTCAGAATAGCTGCACGGCGGTCACGCTCTGCGCGCATCTGCTTCTCCATCGAGTCCTGGATAGACAGGGGCGGATCAATGGCCTTGAGCTCAACACGACTAACGCGGATTCCCCAGCGGCCGGTGGCCTCATCGAGCACGCCACGGAGCTGACCGTTGATCTGGTCACGTGAGGTCAGCGCCTCTTCCAAGTTCAAGCCACCCACAACGTTACGCAAGGTGGTGGTGGTCAGCTGCTCAACAGCTTGGATGTAGTTGGCGATCTCGTACGTTGCCGCACGGGGATCGGTGACCTGGAAGTAGACCACGGTGTCAATGGAGACCACCAGGTTGTCTTCGGTAATAACCGGCTGCGGCGGGAACGATACAACTTGCTCACGCAGATCCAGCAGCGGCAACAGACGATCCACAAACGGGATCAAAATGGTCAGGCCAGGATTGAGTGTGCGCTGGTACTTACCCAGACGCTCCACCACACCGGCGCGAGCCTGCGGAATGATGCGCACCGAGCGCACCAGGACAATGACGACAAATATCAGTAGGACAAGAATTACAAACAGCCACACTATTGCGCCGGCTCCGTCTCCCATCAAATCCCCTCTTTTCTATGTTAAGAATCCTGTATCTGCGCATGGGTACACCGCGCAGCCGCGGTGTACCCAGCGCATGAAGTGCTTAGGCTGTTGTTGCTGGTGTCCCGGGTGTTCCACTGGCCTTGTGCGCGGACGGGTGTTTGATGATGGCTGTTGCCCCGTCAATGGCGGCAACTTCAACCGTGGCGCCCACAGGAATATCGGCACCCCCGGAAATCCTGGCAGTCCAGATGTCTCCACCAATTTTGACCAGTCCGCCGCCGGTGCCAACTGTTTCCAGGACTACCGCAGAGTGACCAATGAGGCGCTCTACGTTGGAGAGTTGGTCGGCGGGGCCACGATGCAGGTGGCTCATGGCCAGCGGCCTAATGAGAACTGTTGTGGCCAGGGCAACGACGCAGAAGATGACAATCTGCAACCAGAGCTCAGCGCCAAACAGGAATGCCACAAGTGCGGCGAGTGCTCCTACGGACATCAAGATGAAATACAGATTCAACGTCAGCATTTCAGCGACAGCCAGAAGCAGGAAAACCGTCAGCCAGATGATCCAGCCGAAGTCATTGATCCATTCGAGCATTGAGTCCCCCTTAGGACTTATTTCGTATCTATGACCCTACTACGTCGAGCTGAAAACTTCCGGCTAGATTACTGCTTGAAGGGGCATTCTTGGCGGTTCCGAACCAACCTGTCCAGACAGCGAGCTCAGGATCTGCACACCGTCACGTAATTGCTCGTTGCTATAGCAAAAGGGCAGCCGCAAATGCCGCTCAAAGGCACCGTCAATGCCGAACCGGGGTCCGGGCACCAGACCCAGCCCTTGCGCACGGGCGGTGAGAGCCAGCGCGGAGCTGGACATGGTTTCGGTGTTGATCCACAAAGACAGGCCGCCTTCAGGGACGTCCACCTGCCATTGCGGCATGTACTCACGGAGCAATTGCACCAGCGTGTCGCGGCCGCGCCGCAAGTCTAGGCTGCGACTTGCAGCCATGGACGGCAGATCGTTCATGAGGGCAAGGGCTGCCAGCTGTTCCATCAGCGGGGTGCCAAGATCGACGGCGGGACGGTTGCGTAGGAGTCGAGCCTGCATTTCCCGAGAGCTTCTGATCCAACCGAGCCGCAGCCCGCCCCACGCGATCTTTCCCAAGGACCCCAACGTGATGATGTTGGGGGAGAAGGATGCCATGGGTGGCAGTGGACCACGGTTGATGTCCAGTAGCGCCGTGGTTTCATCCACTACCAAGACCGTTCCTTCCCTGTCAGCTGCTGCGGCCAAGTATTCGCGGTCGGCCACGGACATGCTCAATCCGGTGGGGTTGTGGAAGTCCGGCATCAGGTAGGCCATGCTGGGGGCGGCGCGGCGAATTTGCAAGAGTGCTTGCTGCAAATCCCAGCCAGTTTCCTGTCGTACCGGAAATGCCAGAATGCGAGCGCCCAAGGAGGTGAAGGTGTCTAGGGCGTGGGGGTAGGTGGGCTGTTCAACGAGGATGCGTTCGCCGGGGGAGTACAGGGTCTTCGCCACAAGATTCAATGCATGTTGGGCGCCTACTGTAACCATGATTTGATCTGCGCTGGTGGGCAGCCCTCGATCGCTAAAGCTTTGCGCGATGGCTTCGCGCAGATCCGGCAAGCCCACCATGTCAAAGCCGTCGTGGGAGAGGTAGCAGGGCAGTGCGCTCAGTGCCGTGGCGTAGGCGGATTGGAGGCCGGGATAGGCGGGTGTTGTGGCCTTCGTGAAGTCCAAGGCGATGCCGGGGTGCAGGCTGTGTTCGCCGCGTTCGCGGCCGGGCAAGCGCAGGGTGCTGCCAGATCCACGGACACTGTCCAGAAAGCCGTCCTCGCGCAGCTTTGAGTATGCGGCCGCGACGGTGGTTCGGCTTAGGTCTAGGGCCTGGCTCAGTTCGCGTTCGGCAGGGAGCTTGGCGCCACTGGAGAGCCGCCCATCCATCAAAAGGACCCTGATGCGTTCGGCGAGGGACCGGTAGGCGGGGGCATTACTGCGCCATTCACCGAGTTCGCGCGCCAGCCTGCGTCCAGTGACAAAAGTGTTCATAGGGCCACATTAGTTGAATTGGATCTATGTTGTAAGGCCACTTTCACTAATGATGGACTCATGCGCCAGTTCTTCACGTCTGTGATCACCACCCAAAACCTCTCCGTGCGGTTCGTTCGACTCTTCGTAGGGCTCGTCCTGTACGGCATTGCCATCGCGTTGATGATCAGAGGAAACATTGGCGCCTCACCATGGGACGTCTTCGCCCAGGGACTGTCTCGCGCAGTGGGTATTTCCTTTGGGCTGTGCACCATCATTATCAGCGCTGTGGTGCTGCTGTTCTGGATACCGCTGAGGCAGCGTCCGGGAATAGGCACCATCGCCAACGCCATCCTGGTGGGCGTCTTTGCTGATGTGGGGCTAGCCCTGATTCCGCAGGCCGACCACCTCGCCCTGCAGACCTTGTCCTTTGCCGCAGGTTTGTTCATGCTCGCTTTCGCAACAGCGCTGTACATTGGTGCTGGTCTGGGTCCGGGGCCACGTGACGGTCTGATGACCGGGCTGGTGCGCGTCACCGGTCGCCCTGTGTGGCTCATCCGCACCGGTATCGAGCTGACAGTTGTGGTGGTTGGCTTCCTGCTAGGTGGCGTAGTGGGTGCCGGCACCGCTGCCTTCGCCTTGGGTGTGGGCCCGTTGACTCAGGTGACGCTGCGCTGGCTGCGAGTGGACCTGCACGCTAAGAGCCAGCGCGCCGTCAAGGTAGAGCTGCCCGAGCCTCACCGTTAGAGCCGGAACTCTAGTGCTGGCGGGCCGTGAAGGTAGAAATCCGGAACGCAGCCGTTGCTTCAGTGGTAACAGGTAGCTGAGCCAGACGCTCGCCGAGCTCAACTTCGTCCAGGTGATGACCAGCCGGTCCCATGAGGGCAACGTTGCCAATGTCTGCTGGCCCAAGACGCAGAGGTACCAGTAGCTCGCGACTACCCGCCGGTGTGAAGTGGTCCTCAAGGGAATGCTTCAGCGCAGCTTCCTTGTCCTCTTGAATGCCCAGCAGGCCGGCCTCTTGGGCAATCTCGGCCAGGTGGCTCGCCAGCGGGGTGACCACGATGAGGGTGCCGCCCGGTTTGAGGATGCGCGCAAATTCGCTGGCGTTGCGCGGCGCAAAGACCACAAGTACGACGTCGGCCGTGCCGGCTCCCAGCGGTAGCTCACGCCACAGGTCCCACACAATGTTCAAGGCGGCCGGGTTGCGCCGGGCCGCCCGGCGTAGCGCGAACTTGGAGATGTCCATACCCACGGCAGTCACCGCAGGCGCCATCCCAGGATCCTGGGTCTCCCCGTGGCCCTCATTACATCCGGCCAGTACATGCTGGAGGTAGTAGCCGGTGCCGGTGCCGGCGTCGACAATCAGGGGAACGGCATTTAGGCCTGCGCCAGCTATGAGTTCCTTAACCTTCTCTGCGAGCGCTAAGGCAAGCGGTTCATAGTGCCCGGCGTCAAGGAAGGAATCGCGGGCGGAGACCATTGCTGCTGTATCGGGGACAAATTTGGTCCCGTGACCTGTCAGTAAGTTCAGATATCCCTGCCGGGCAATGTCAAAGCTGTGACCGGCAGTGCATGCCAGAGACGCAGCGCCAGCGGCCGGGGTGGAGAACTCCGATCCGCAATGAGGGCACAACAGGGCATTGACAGCAGAGATTTCCATGCAATCATCTTAGGCGCTCGCAGGCAGAGCAGTTGAGGCTGGGCAGCTGCGGGTCACCAACTCAGAAGCGAAGGCCCGCCTTCGCGGCGACGATGTCGGGATTAGCCCAGTGCTCGCTGTACTGTGCGTTACTGGCCAGTGAACGCGTGTGGGCCTTGTCTATATAGAGGGTGCCGAACAAGTGGTCGGCCTCGTGCTGGACAATGCGTGCCTGCCACCCCGAGAACTGGCGGGTGCGCGCGGTGCCGTGTTCGTCGTCGTACCTCAAGGCAACGGCGGCGGGCCGGTCAACAACCGCCTGCCAGCCTGACATGGACAGGCAGCCCTCATAATGCGAGGCCAGCTTCGGGCCCAGTGGCTCGTAGTGCGGGTTGATGATCGTGAAGTGTTCCAAAGGTTCGCGATCGCGGGCAGCGGCGTTCTCAGGAGAAACTTCGAACATATCTTCGAGCACGGCGAGTTGCAGTGGAATGCCGATTTGCGGGGCGGCCAGTCCCACGCCCGGCGCTGCGTGCATGGTGGCCGTCATGATCTCGATAAGCCGGGCCAGTTCCGTCGCAGTGAGTTGGCCGGTGAAGGGTAGGGCCCGGGCGCGTAGTACGGGGTGGCCGGCCTGCACTATGGCGGGCAGTTCATCGGCGGCCAGGATGGCGGCAACGGTGGCGCGCAGGTAGGAGTCATCGATGGTCAGTGGCTCAGACATTGCCGCCCCCGACAACCCCGGCTACCCTACCTACCCCGGCTGCATCGAATTCATTGCTCTCTAACAAGGTGAAACCCTGCATATCCGTACCGTGCACTGTCATGCCGCGCGCTCCTGGGTCTGATGATTGTCTCTGCTGATGTCTCTGCCAATGAGGAGGCCCTGTGTCGATCCCCGTTCCTATTGTGCCAAGCAATGAGTGATGCGCGTGCCTTTAGGGTGCGCGGCCCATGACTCGCCGCAGGGCCCTACCCAACCCACCGGGGCTATTCTGGGGGAAGCTAAGGACCGGGTTCACCGTGCTCGCTGTTATGACCGATGGGAGATGCGCAGATGGTTCAACGCAGAACGGTGGCTGTTCCTGATCTCGTGGGTCAGCCTGTGCATATTGCAGAAGAGATGGCGGCGAACCTTGGGCTGCTTCTCTCCAGCGGTGATCCTGACGGGCAGGGGCTCCATTCGCGCACATGGCCCGGGCTGTTCTGGGTGACCGCCCAAGACCCTTCGGTGGGGTCGTTCCTCGAGTGGGGCAGCGACATCCGGATCACTTTCATGAAGGACGGTCAAGCCCGCAGTGACGTGCCCGCGCAGCCGAGTGGGCCTGCGCCCACGCTGAAGAACCACGCAGACGATGCTGCAGATCCCGACAGGGACTCGTGAGAGCGGCTAAGGAGACTCGCTGCACTCTTGCCTTCTGCGCTATTCGGGGCCATGGTGGCATAAAGGGTTGGTTCGACTAAGGGGATAGACATGTCTTCGAATAGTTTCGATGCGCGCAGTGAGCTCGTGGTTGACGGCGAGCGCTATGAGATTTACCGGCTTGATGCCGTGCCGGGGTCGGAACGGCTGCCGTACAGCCTGAAGATCCTGCTGGAGAACCTGCTCCGCAATGAGGATGGGCGCCTGGTCACCGCGGATCAGGTGCGTGCCGTGGGGGAGTGGGACCCTGCAGCTGAGGCCAGCAAGGAGATCCAGTACACCCCGGCGCGCGTGTTGATGCAGGACTTCACCGGTGTCCCCTGCGTGGTTGATCTGGTGGCCATGCGCGACGCCATGGCTGATTTGGGCGGGGATCCCACCAAGATTAACCCGCTCATTCCCGGGGAGCTGGTCATTGACCACTCCGTCATTGCCGATGTTTTCAACCGGCCCGACGCTGTGACCCGCAACTCCGAGTTTGAATTCCACCGCAACAAGGAACGGTATGAGCTGCTGCGCTGGGCCCAGCAATCGTTCGCCGACTTCCTGGTGGTTCCGCCAGACACCGGCATCTGCCACCAGGTCAACCTTGAGTACCTCTCCCGGGTGGTGTTCACAAGAACGGTCGACGGCGTGGCGCAGGCTTATCCCGACACTCTCGTGGGCACTGACTCGCACACGCCCATGGTGAATGGCTTGGGCGTGTTGGGCTGGGGTGTGGGTGGCATTGAGGCTGAGGCTGCCATGTTGGGCCAGCCGATGAGCATGCTGGTCCCACAGGTGGTGGGCTTCAAGCTCACCGGTGAGCTGCCAGAGGGCACCACCGCCACCGACCTGGTCCTGACCGTCGCCGAACTGCTGCGCAAGACGCGGGTGGTGGGGAAGTTCGTGGACTTCTTCGGCCCCGGCGTTGCCAATGTGCCGTTGGCCAACCGTGCCACCCTGGGCAATATGAGCCCCGAGTACGGCTCAACCTGCGCCATCTTCCCGATCGACCAGGAAACCCTGGGCTACATGCGCCTCACCGGCCGCTCCGAACACCAGATCGCACTGGTGGAGGCCTACGCCAAGGAGCAGGGGATCTGGCACGACCCCAACCACACCCCGGACTACTCCCAGATCGTGGAACTAGATCTCTCCACGGTGGAGACCTCCATCGCCGGGCCCAAGCGCCCGCAGGATAGGATCCCGCTGCGCAGCGCCACCCGTGCGGTCCGAGGACTGCTCGCAGGGGAGAGCCAGGATGTTGCCGTCATGGCCGGCGGGCTCGACGATGCCGGGGATGAGTCCTTCCCGGCGAGTGACCCCGTGGCCATCAGCACCCGAATCCCGCGCGACGAGCCACCGCACGTCTACGCGGACAGCGGTGATGAAGACGCAGGTGACGGGCTCGACTGGCCCAGCGACCCGGCGTCGTTCATCCTTGACGGGGCACAGATGAGCCTGGACCACGGCGACATAGTCATCGCCGCCATCACCTCCTGCACCAACACCTCCAACCCGTCGGTCATGATCGGAGCAGGGCTGCTGGCGAAGAAGGCCGTGGAGCTGGGCCTGGACCGCAAGCCCTGGGTCAAGACCACACTGGCCCCGGGCTCACGCGTCGTCACCGACTACCTCGACCGGGCCGGGCTCAGCCCATATTTGGACAAGATCGGCTTCAGCCTGGTGGGTTACGGCTGCACCACCTGCATCGGCAACTCCGGCCCGCTCATCCCCGAGGTCAGCGCCGCCGTCAATGGCAATGACCTGAACGTCTCCGCCGTGCTCTCCGGCAACCGCAACTTCGAGGGCCGCATCCACCCCGAAGTCAAGATGAACTTCCTCGCCTCCCCGCCCCTGGTCATCGCGTACGCGCTCGCAGGCAGCATGCACGTGGATCTGCTCCGGGACCCCTTGGGCACCTCCGCCGCCGAGGAACCGGTGTTTCTGAAGGACCTTTGGCCCACGACGGCGGAGATCAAGGAAGTGGTTGACGCCAGCCTCGAGGCGCACATGTTCACGGACGGCTACGCGGATGTCTACCACGGCGATGAGAACTGGCGTGGCATGGAGGTGCCCGAGGGCGACATGTTCGCCTGGTCCGACGACTCCACCTATGTGCGCAAGCCACCCTACTTTGACGGCATGGAGCGCGAACCGGCGCCCGTCACCGACATTGAGGGTGCCCGCGTGCTGGCGCTGCTGGGAGATTCGGTCACCACCGACCACATCTCCCCGGCCGGCAATATCCGTGCGTCGTCTCCGGCAGGTGAATATCTGCTGGAGAACGGCGTGGCCCGGGCCGACTTCAACTCCTACGGCTCCCGCCGTGGAAACCACAACGTGATGATCCGCGGCACCTTCGCCAACATCCGGCTGCGCAACCAGCTGGTGCCAGGCGTGGAGGGCGGCTTTACCAAGCGCTCTGCCGAGGGGGAGGTGGAGACGATCTTCGACGCCTCCACCGCGTACCTGGCTGCGGGCACGCCGCTGGTGGTCATCGCCGGCACCGACTACGGCTCGGGCTCTTCCCGCGACTGGGCGGCCAAGGGCACCATGCTGCTGGGCGTCAAGGCGGTGCTGGCCACCTCGTTTGAGCGCATCCACCGCTCCAACCTGATTGGCATGGGCGTGCTGCCGCTGCAGTTCAAGGACGGCGAATCTGCCACATCGCTGGGGTTGACGGGCTTTGAAACGTACTCCATCGTGGGCCTTGCCGGGGCGAACCCGCTCCCGCGCGAGGTGATTGTCAGGGTTGAATCCGGGGGAGTCACCCGAGAAATCGCGACCGCCCTGCGCATCGACACTCCCGCCGAGGAAGCGTATTACGTTCACGGGGGCATCCTGCAGTACGTGTTGCGTCAGCTTCTGGATGCTTAGGCTCGTGGGTCGAGCGTGAGGTGATGCTCGGATTCGTCCGTTCGCTCACGGGCCCGTACGCCTGCAGCCCGCATCACGGCACAGGGCCATCATATTTCCCGATTGGGGAACGAAACGCTCAGCATGGCGGGACACCAATATTGAGATCACCGGCGATATGGAGCTCGCCGCACGGTATCCCGGTAGCGTCAACATCTCGATAGCGTCAACGCATCTAAGACCGGGCCCTCTGGAGCTGAACCCGGGTGAGCGGTTACAGTCCGGTGATAAGCGCGGCAGCCCGCTCGAGTGCGCCTGGAACCAGAGAGTAGTAGGCCCATGTGCCGCGCTTTTCCCGCTCCAAAAGGCCTGCATCCACCAGAATTTTCAAGTGGTGCGAGACGGTGGGTTGGCCCAAGTCCAGCGGTTCGGTGAGGTCACATACGCAGGCTTCGCCGCCGTCGCCCGCTTTGACAATGGAGAGCAGCCGCAGGCGATTTGGATCAGAGAGAGCCTTGAGGATCCGGGCAGATTCCTGCGCCGCCGCAGAGGACAGCGCGGGTTGGCCGCCGGGCTCGCAACAGAGCTGAGCAGTATCTGTCTTCAGCGTTAATGCAGTGGTCATGCACCCATTATGCCCTTAGATTGACATTTATCGATATAGCGGTCGATACTTTCTATATCGACAACCGTCAATCTAATGCAGAATCGGCAAGGACCCTTGTGAGTACCCAGATCAGGACACCACCCATCGCTGGCGAGGCTGTCGTGGTCGCTAAGCTCTCCACCTTGGACCGGTTCCTGCCGGTGTGGATTATCGCTGCCATGGCCATTGGTCTGTTGCTGGGCAAGTTTGTTCCGGGCCTGAACACTGCCTTGGACGCAGTGAAGATTGGCAGTGTCTCGCTGCCTATTGCCATTGGTCTGTTGGTCATGATGTACCCGGTGCTGGCGAAGGTTCGCTACAACGAAACCGGCAAAGTGCTGGCGGACCGGACGTTACTGATCACCTCGTTGATCATCAACTGGGTAGCGGCTCCGGCATTCATGTTTGCCCTGGCCTGGATCTTTGTTCCGGATCTGCCCGAGTACCGCACGGGGCTGATCATTGTTGGTCTGGCACGCTGTATTGCCATGGTCATGATCTGGAATGACTTGGCCTGCGGCGACCGCGAGGCAGCCACGGTGCTGGTGCTGATCAACTCCGTGTTTCAGGTCTTCGCTTTCGGCGCACTGGGCTGGTTCTATCTTCAGGTGCTGCCCGGCTTGTTGGGACTTCCGACGACGTCTGCTGACTTCTCCTTTTGGGCCATCACCGCCTCGGTGCTGATTTTCCTCGGCATACCGTTGTTGGCGGGTTACCTGACCCGCACCCTTGGCGAAAAGGCCAAGGGCCGTGACTGGTACGAAGGAAAATTCCTGCCCAAGCTTGGGCCTTGGGCCCTCTACGGGCTCCTGTTCACGATCGTGCTGCTGTTCGCACTCCAAGGCGATTCCATCACCTCCAATCCGCTGGACGTAGCCCGAATCGCGTTACCGCTGCTGGTCTACTTCATCGTCGTCTTCGGAGTCAGCATGGTGATTGGCAGAGCCCTCAACCTCGGCTACGCGAAAACCACCACGCTGGCGTTCACTGCCTCCGGAAATAACTTCGAGCTCGCCATAGCTGTGGCGATCGGGACCTTTGGCGTCACCAGTGGCCAAGCTCTGGCGGGTGTTGTCGGCCCACTGATTGAAGTCCCCGTGCTGGTCGCTTTGGTCTATGTGGCCCTGTGGGCACGCAAACGATTCTTCACCCACTAACCGCGATCTGTTTGCCCCGCCATCCCTACATTTACTTCAAGGAGCGTCGATCCATGAGCATCACCGAAACCACTAAGAAGCCCTCCGTTCTGTTCGTCTGCGTGCACAACGCCGGACGCTCCCAGATGGCCGCCGCCTACCTCACCTCCCTCTCCGACGGGGCCATAGAGGTCCGCTCCGCTGGATCCGCACCAGCTGATTCGGTCAACCCCGCAGCCGTGGCCGCGATGGCAGAGGAGGGCATCGACATGTCCACTGAGATCCCCAAGGTCCTCACCACGGACGCTGTCCGGGAGTCCGACGTCGTGATCACCATGGGTTGCGGCGATAGCTGCCCGATCTTCCCGGGAAAGCGCTACGAAGACTGGGAACTTGAGGACCCAGCCGGGCAAGGTGTTGACTCTGTCCGTCCCATCCGCGATGACATCAAGGCCCGCATCCAGACCCTCATCGCCGAGCTTCTGGCCAGCTAACCCCACACTCACACAACTCGCAGTGAAACGCTTGAGGAGGACCACGGACATGACGGAACGACGAAATGATCTACCAGTTGCCATCATCGGTGCAGGCCCGGTGGGTCTGGCCACGGCAGCGAACCTGATCGAACGCGGCATCACGCCTATCATCTTTGAAAAGGGTGCGGACGTGGGTTCGGCCATTCGCCAGTGGGGACACATTCGATTGTTTTCTCCGTGGCGGCACAATATTGATCCCGCCTCCCGCCGCCTGCTCGAACCCACCGGCTGGAGTGAACCCCGGCTCACCTCCTTGCCCTACGGTGCCGAGCTCGTGGAGAAGTACCTCAAGCCGTTGGCTGCGGTGCCTGCCATCAATGCTGCTCTGCGCACCTCCGCCAAGGTGACGGCTGTGAGTCGGGTCGGGATGGATAAATCGCACTCCCGGGATCGCAACGAGCGGCCCTTTTTAGTGCGGGTCGAAACCGCCGACGGGACGGTGCGCGATCACCAGGTGCGCGCAGTGGTGGACACTTCCGGCACCTGGGCGCACCCCAACCCGCTCGGCCAGGCCGGGCTGCCAGCTCCGGGTGAAGCTGAAGCCATGATGGCCGGACTCATCACTGAGCCCTTGCCGGATATTACTGGAGCTGACCGTGCACTGTTCGCAGGCAAGCACATCATGGTCATCGGAGCTGGCCATTCAGCAGCAAATACGTTGCTCGCCCTGGGCCAGCTGGTCAAAAATGAACCAGGAACCCGGGTTAGCTGGGCAGTCCGCGGCGCCGACGCCTCGCGTCTCTACGGCGGAGGAGACCTTGACGGATTGCCAGCCCGCGGACAACTCGGTACGCGCCTTCGCGGCCTTGTTGAGGATGGGCATATCGAACTGCATACTTCCTTCACCACCACCTCCTTCAGCGTTAGTGATGGCTTGGCGGTCACCGGCACAACACCGGACGGGGACGTGACACTGGATGTGGACCTGTTGATCCCCGCCACCGGATTCCGGCCCGATCTGGAGATCTTGCGTGAAATCCGTTTGGAGCTTGATCCAATCGTGGAAGCTCCTCGGGACTTGGGCCCTTTGATCGATCCCGAATTCCACTCTTGCGGCACCGTCCCAGCCCACGGCGCGAGTGTCCTGGCCCACCCGGATAGGGACTTCTAGATTGCCGGGATGAAGTCCTACGGACGCGCTCCTACCTTCTTGCTCTCCACTGGATATGAGCAAGTCCGATCCATCGTCGCTGCCTTGGCTGGAGACCGGGAAGCAGCCAATCAGGTCCACCTTGACCTGCCGGAAACCGGTGTCTGCTCCACAGGCCTCGGCGGCAGCGCCGACACTCCTGCTGCAGACGCCACGGAAGCAGTCGAGCCAGCATCATCGTGCTGCGCCACCCCAGAGCCGCTCCTCGACCGGCACGGACTGAAGGAAGATCCCCTTATGATGAGGAACAATGCAGGAGTCCTGTTCGTGTGTGTGAAGAACGGCGGTAAGTCCCAGATGGCCGGCGGACTCATGCGCCACCTCACAGGAGGCACCGTTACCGTTTATACGGCTGGGACCACACCCGGCGCCGTGCTCAACGCCCAATCGGTAGAATCCTTGGCAGAATTAGGGATCGACATCTCCGGGGAACACACCAAGTCCATCACCGCGGAGATGCTCGCCGACGTCGATCTCATCATCACGCTCGGTAGCGAAGCCGTAGTGGATCAAATCCCCGGTATCGAGATGCGTCACTGGGACACCGATGAACCCTCCCTACGTGGCATTGACGGCATGGAGCGGATGCGGCTGGTGCGCGACGATATCCACGTCCGCGTCAAAGACTTGGCTGCAGAACTGAGCGGAGACAAGAGCTGATATCCGAGAAGCTCCCACGAACGCTGCTATTGGGGGATCTCCCGGTCGGCTGCTGGTTTATCCATCAACGGATAGCACTCCCAGGAGGCGTAGCTGGCTCCCGTGGAAACTTTTGTTACGGCGGGGCTCGCCCGGGAATCCGTGGGCCAAGCCCGTCGCTCTATTGAAACGTGCATAATGCTTTTATGACAGTTCACATCAAAACCGAACGCCTTGCCCTGCGCCCTTGGGAGGAATCCGACGTCGATTTTGTCTTCGATCTTTACTCCCGCTGGGTGGTTCAGCGCTTCATCGGGACCGAGCCGGCCGTGATGGAAAGTCGTTCCGAAGCGGTGGAGCGAGTCCGCCGTTTCATGGAGGTCGGAGAACACCCTGTCCACGGCATTTGGGCCGTGACACGCAAAGAAGATGGCCTGCCCGTGGGTGCGCTGCTGCTCAAACCGATTCCCGCTTCAGGCGAGGAACCGCTGCAAGCCTCGGACGACGTCGAAATTGGCTGGCACTTCCACCCGGATCATTGGGGGAGCGGCTTTGCCTCAGAGGCAGCTACGGCAGTGCTCGAGCACGCCTTTGCCTCCGGTTTGGAGCAAGTAGTGGCCGTGACCAACCCCGCCAACGAAGCTTCCCAGAGCGTGTGCCGCCGCATTGGCATGGAACACCAAGGTTCCACGAAGAAGTACTACAACGCCCGTTGCGAGCTGTTCGTTATCGAGAAGCCAGCCGAAGCGCAGCCCGTTTCGTAACAGTCGGCAGAAGCCAGCAAGGGATCAAGAATTATGAGAATGCCCGGGCCAAGAATTTGGTCCGGGCATTCTCATAGGTGGGGGAGTGAGTTACTCCGGCCCGTAGCGTAATTGAGCAGGATTGAAGAACGAATTCTCACTCCGGAAGTAGCCGTTGGCGCTACAGTGGACAGCGACCGCGCAAGCGGGAAGCCCTAGAGAGAAGAGCCAGGATGAGCCAGGACCTGACAGCGCAGGCTGCCGAGAAGCACTCCGCTGACACCCATGATTTGATCCGCGTGCAGGGTGCTCGAGTCAACAACCTCAAGAACATCAGCGTCGAGATTCCCAAGCGCCGTCTCACGGTGTTCACAGGCGTCTCCGGTTCGGGTAAAAGCTCGCTTGTCTTCGGCACTATCGCCGCCGAATCGCAGCGGATGATCAATGAAACCTACAGCGCGTTTGTCCAGGGTTTCATGCCAACACTGGCGCGCCCCGACGTCGACGTCCTAGAGGGGCTGACCACGGCCATTTTGGTCGACCAGGAGCGGATGGGCGCCAATCCGCGCTCCACCGTGGGCACAGTAACCGATGCCAACGCCATGCTTCGGATCGTCTTTAGCCGGCTGGCGCAGCCCCACATTGGCTCTCCTCAGGCGTATTCGTTCAATGTCGCCTCGATCTCCGGTGCCGGTGCCGTGACCATCGAGCGGGCGGGGGAGAAGGTCAAGGAGCGCCGCAGCTTCTCCATCACCGGCGGCATGTGTCCGCGCTGCGAGGGCATGGGCAAGGTCAACGACTTCAACTTAGCCGCGCTGTTCGACGCCGAAAAATCGTTGTCCGAGGGGGCCATCACCGTACCCAACTACAGCATGGATGGCTGGTACGGGCGCATCTTTGCCGGCTCCGGATTCTTCGACATGGACAAGAAGCTCGGCAAGTTCACCAAAAAGGAACTGCACGATCTGCTCTACAAGGAACCGGTCAAGATCAAGGTTGAGGGCATCAACCTGACCTACGAGGGCATCATTCCCAAGATGCAAAAATCCATGCTGAGCAAGGACGTGGACGCCATGCAGCCACACATCCGCGCCTTCGTGGAGCGTGCCGTCGTCTTTACCACCTGCCCCGAGTGCGAAGGAACGCGTTTGGCCGAGCATGCGCGCAATTCCATGATCGACGGCGTCAGCATCGCCGATGCGTGTGCCATGCAAATCAGCGATCTTGCCGTGTGGGTGCGGTCCTTAGATCAGCCGTCGGTGGGTCCGCTGCTGGAATCGCTGGGGGAGTCCCTGGATTCGTTCGTGGATATTGGACTCGGCTACCTTTCCCTGGACCGCCCGTCCGGCACCCTGTCCGGCGGTGAGGCTCAGCGGACCAAGATGATCCGCCATCTGGGGTCATCGCTGACCGACATCACCTACGTTTTTGACGAGCCGACCATCGGTCTGCACCCACATGACATTGCCCGAATGAACCAGCTGCTGCTGCAGTTGCGCGACAAAGGCAACACGGTATTGGTCGTTGAGCATAAGCCCGAAGCCATCACCATTGCCGATCACGTGGTGGATCTGGGTCCCTTGGCTGGCTCCGCCGGTGGGGAGGTTGTCTACGAGGGCACCATCGCTGGCCTGCGAGCCAGCGGCACCCTGACCGGCAAGCATCTCGATGACCGGACGTCGCTTAAGGATTCTTTCCGGACGCCAACAGCTGCCCTCGAGGTGCGCGGCGCCAATGAGAACAACTTGAAGAATGTGAACGTCGACATTCCGCTGGGCGTGCTGACGGTGATCACGGGCGTGGCCGGTTCCGGCAAGAGCTCGCTGATCCATGGTTCCGTTTCCGGGCGCGAAGGCGTGGTCACCGTAGATCAGGGTGCCATCCGCGGATCTCGGCGCAGTAATCCGGCCACCTACACGGGCCTACTGGAGCCCATCCGCAAGGCTTTCGCTAAGGCCAATGGCGTCAAGCCGGCCTTGTTCAGCGCCAATTCCGAGGGTGCCTGCCCTACCTGCAACGGTGCCGGGGTCATCTACACGGATCTGGGCATGATGGCGGGTGTCTCCACCGTTTGCGAGGAGTGCGAGGGGCGCCGCTTCCAAGCAGCCGTCCTGGAATACCATTTGGGCGGAAAAAACATCAGCGAGGTGCTGAACATGTCCGTGGATCAGGCGCTGGAGTATTTCCGCGAAGGGGAGGCTAGACTACCTGCCGCGGATAAGATCGTCAGCCGCCTGTCCGACGTCGGACTTGGTTACCTCAAGCTGGGTCAGCCGCTCACCACCCTCTCCGGCGGTGAGCGCCAGCGCATCAAACTGGCCACGCACCTGGGGGAGAAGGGCGGCATTTACGTTTTGGACGAACCAACCACAGGCCTGCACTTGGCCGACGTCGAGAAGCTCCTGGGGCTGCTGGATCGGCTGGTTGAGTCAGGGAAATCGGTGATTGTGATTGAACATCACCAAGCCGTCATGGCCCATGCGGACTGGATCATTGATATTGGACCTGGGGCCGGGCACGACGGCGGCACAGTGGTTTTCGAGGGCACGCCGGCTGCGTTGGTGGCCTCGAAAGAGACGCTGACAGGCCAGCATCTGGCGGCTTATGTTGACGCCTGAGGGACCCTTGAGTCAGATGCCCCGCCCCGAAGGAAACTTCGTCAACTATGAACCGGATGAGAAGTCACTCGGTGACGCTCTGGCGCCCGGGCAACTGGTCATTCGCCAAGCCGTTGTGGCCGATATCCCTCGAATAGTTGAGACCAACGAGCAGTCTGGTCAGGATTCTGTGGGCCTCCTCCCGCTCGCAGCGGCGATCTCGGATGAGTCGCGGCTGGTGGTGGTTGCCTGTGTTGAGGGGGTCATTGTTGGCTGGGCTAAAACCCATTTCTGGGCGCAGGCGGACGAGTTGGCTCCGGTTGGGCACTATTTGGGCGGAGTCAGCGTGAAGCCCGAATGGCGGCGGCGGGGGATTGGTATTGCCCTGACACAAGCGCGGTTAGCCTGGATCTGGGAGCGGGCTGCGGTGGCTTGCTACGTTGTGAATGCGGCTAATTTGGCCTCCATAGACCTGCATGAACGATGGGGATTTCGTACTGTTGAGACCGCCGCAAAATTCCACACGACCGAATTCTTAGGTGGCGTGGGGCTACTCATGCGCGCCGTCCGCCCCAGACAACGGGAAGACGTCACGGACGTGGAATTAGTAGGGGGAGTGGAACACCGCAAGCTCGAGCTCCTGCCCTATGACCAGTCTTGGCCGGTGCGCTATGAGGTAGAACGGCACAAGATTGAATCCTCGCTGGGTGAGCATCTTGTGTCGATCGACCACGTTGGCTCAACCTCTGTCCCTGGCTTAGCCGCAAAAGACATTATCGACATTCTGGTCACCGTTCCTGACATCACAGACGAGGAACATTATGTCAAGCAATTGATTTCTGCCGGATACGAATTGCGTGTGCGAGAACCAGGGCATCGCCTGTTAAGGACACCCGCCAAGGACGTGCACATTCACGTGAACGAAGCCGGTGAGCCGGATGCAGCAGAAAAGCTACGGTTCCGGGACCAGCTCCGTCGCAGCGACAATGATCGAGGGCTCTACGAGTCAACCAAGCAAATGTTGCTACGGCGTGACTGGGCTGACATGAATGTCTACGCCGACGCCAAGACCGAGGTCATCAAGGAAATTTTGTCGCACACTCAGTAGAGCTGTGATTCTCCTACATAGGCATCCAGAGGGCAGAAACCCCTGAAATCTGCCACTTTCAGAAATAGTGATATTGCGCCGATAATCTACATTATGTCAAGTAAAGTGAATCTGGGCTCCGGAAGGGGCGCTGCTGTCCTGGCTTATCTAAAGTGACGCAATTCTCCTCTGCCCTTGTCCTGTCTCATTACAGTTAAGGCAATCTCACTTTAGTTAAGGCATCAGGGTTATTTGTCTCATTACAGATGAGGCATTGGCCAGCTGCGTCT
>NZ_JBFBLV010000011.1:0-113780 GCF_040686835.1 Specibacter sp. NPDC078692 | reverse complement strand
TTAGACGGCCGTCTTTTCCCGCAAGCGCCGTCCGATGTGGAGCTACCCCACTATTTAGGTGCCCACATGATGAGGCGGGCCACAGCTCATCACCCCGGGTCCACTAAATGGATAGCCATCTTATTCAATGGCGTCTATTCAATCGCGGCGATCACCGCGCCCTGAGCCACCTCGTCCCCCTCGGCGACCCGAAGCCGGACGGTGCCGGGAACGGGTGCGTAAATCTCGGCGTCGACCTTGTCAATGGAGACCTCGGCGAGCAGGTGCTTTTCCGCCACCTGTTCGCCGTCCTCCACATACCAGGTGGACACGACGCCGGGCTCGCTGGCGTCCCCGGTCATCTTCGGGAAGAGAATTTCAGTCATTCGGCAACCGCCTTTCGCACCGCGGCCTCTATGCGTGTGGCCGTTGGCAACACAGCATATTCCAGTTCCTGGGCGTACGGAATGGGCGTATCCGGCATGCACACCCGGCTGAAGTGTGTCAGCAAGGTGGGGCTGTGCTCGGTGATGGTGGCAGCGATCTCCCCGGAGAGGCCGAACGATTGGTAATCCTCATCCACCACAATGACTTTTCCGGTCTTGGCGGCGGTGGCGATGATGGCCTCACGGTCCAGCGGAACCAGCGAGCGCAGGTCCAGGACCTCAACGCTGATGCCTTCCTCCGCCAACTTTTCAGCGACGTCCAGGCTGTGATGCACCGAGAGTGACAGCGTCACAATGCTCACGTCCGTGCCCTGACGAACAACCTTGGCCTTGCCCAGCGGAACCTCGTAATCTTCCTCGGGCACGGCGCCGATGGAGCGCTTGTTCTTCGACATCCAGGCCAAGCCCATGACGCCCTTGTGGAACATGTACACCACGGGATCATCGGAGCGGATGGCCGCGGTCATGAGCCCCTTGGCGTCATACGGGTTCGACGGGATCACCACCTTCATCCCGGGCAGGTGGGCGAAGGTGCCCCACAGCGCCTGGGAGTGTTGGGCGCCGTCGGAATAGCCGCCGCCCACGGCTGTCATGAGCACCATGGGGACGCGGACATTGCCGCCGGATTCGTAATGGATCTTGGCCATGTGGTTGTAGATCTGGTCCATGCAGACACCGAAGAAGTCCACGAACATCAGCTCCACAATGGGCCGCATACCTTCCACGGCCGCCCCGATGCCCAGCCCAATGAAGGCCGACTCCGAGATGGGTGTGTCAATGATCCGCTTCGGCCCGAACTTCTCCAGCAAGCCCGTTGTGGAGGAGAAGATGCCGCCGTAGGCACCTACATCCTCACCTAGGACAAACACGGCCGGATCCTGCTCCATCGCCGAACCGATGGCCTCCTGCAACGCCTTGGCCGTGTTGAGGCGGCGAGTCCCTGCGGGAGGTTCCAGCGGCAGCGCCTTGAGTGCCGCCGTCGTATTTTCCGTTGTTGCACTCATGATGAGGCTCCTTCCACAAAGACGTACTTGAGTGCCTCGGCCGGGTTGGGCGTTGGCGAGTTTTTGGCATGCTCGACGGCGTCCTCCACCTGCGTGCGCGCGTCGTCTTCCATCGTGGCGATGTCAGCGTCGGTGAGCACACCGGCGTCGAGCAGTTTCCGGCTGTAGACAGGGATGGGGTCGTCGTCGGAAACGGTGGCCAAGTCCGGCCGGTAGCCTTGGGCGTCGCCCTCGAAGTGGCCCCACAGGCGCAGGGTGTGCACCTCGATCAGGCTGGGTCCCTCCCCTGCCCGTGCCCGGGCCACTGCCTCGGCGGCCGCGGCGTACACGCCTTCCACGTCATTGCCCTCGACCCGCACGCCAGGAATCCCGTACCCGGCGGCACGGACTGCGTTGGAGGGAACCGACGTTGAGCCACTGCGGGGAACGGAAATGCCCCAGTCGTTGTCCTCGATGACAAAGATGACGGGCAGTTTCCACAGCGCGGCCAGGTTCAGTGACTCGTGGAAGGCGCCGGCGTTGGCCGCGCCCTCACCGGCCACGGCGACGGCGACGTTGTTGGTGCCAGCGTTGCGGAACGCGAACGCCTGGCCCAGCGCCGGCGGAAAGCCCTCCGCGACAATGCCCGAACAAGAGAAATGAATTGATGGATCAAACAGGTGCATGTGCCCGCCGCGTCCTCGGCCCAGCCCGGATTCACGGCCGAAGATCTCACCGGTCAGCGAACGCAGGTTCATCCCCTTGGCTATGGCCAGGTGGTGCGGACGGTGAGCTGCCGTGAGTGCGTCACCTTGTTCAAGGTGGGCACACAGACCGGCCGCCACCGGTTCCTGCCCGGCGGCCAGGTGCATTTCGCCCGGAATCAGACCCTTGCCGATGTCGAATCCCGGCCCCTTGTCCGCATGGTATTCGCGCAGGATGGCCTCTTCGAAGGTTCTGATCAGTATCATTTGGCGCAGCAGCCCGCGCTGCTGCTCTGCGCTGAGCGCCGTTGCGGCCTCAGTTGCTTCGGTGGTCATAGCGACTCCTTTGTCCAGCCCTAGTGTCCGAACAGGGTGCGTGGGAGCCCGCGGTTGCGCTGCTTGCTGCGCTGTATCAGCACTCGCCACGCCGCGCATGGCCAGCTCGACGCCCCTGTCTTCCGAGCGTAGGCGTGCGGCGTGTGGGAGGGTATGGCCAAGATTTCAGTCCGTGAAAAGTGCGGCCTTGACCGTGGGAATTGTCTCGGTTCGTCTCGGCACGCTTCGGTTGGCCTCGGAAGGAGCCGGTCAGGGGCCGTCGTGGCCGGTGCCGAGCACCAAGGATAATTGCCCGGCAGCCTCATGCAGCGCCTTCGCGTACTCGGCGCGCGAAGTCCCGGACGCGTCCCGTTCTCCTGAGGGCACCGACAGCGCCAGCGCCCCAATCCAGGACGAGGTGGACACCGGAACCGCAATGCAGGTGAAGCCCAGGGCGTATTCCTGGTGGTCCATCATGGTGGTGGAATTTTGCTCCAGTTCCCGCAGGAATTCCCGGGGCGATCGGATGGTGTACGGCGTCAATTCGGCCAGCGGGTGGCGGGCGATGTAGTCCAGACGGATGTTGGCGTCGAGGGAGGCCAGTATCTGTTTGCCGAAGGCTGTGGCGTGCGCACCGTCCTGCATGCCCACCCAAAGATCCACCCGCGGCGTCAGCGGCGTGTCCACAATGTCCACCACCTCGATCTCACCATCCGTGAATCGGCTCAGATAAATGGCCGCACGAACCTCATCCCGCAGACCGTTCATGATGCCGCGGCTGCGCGCCAGCGTGACCGCTTGGCTGCCCGCGGCCAGAGCCGGATGTGCCGGCCCCAACACGAAACCGTCGCGCTCGGCCACCACATAGTTCGAGTGGGCCAGGGTGCGCAGCACGTTGTAGGTGGTTCCCAGACTTTGACCCGTGGCGCGTGCAATGGACTTTGCCGAGAGCGGGCGGGACGCCGAGCCGATACAGTCCAAAACCGTCAGGGCGCGGCCTACCGATGTCAGCAGTGTGCCCGGTTTTTCACCCTCGGTTGCCATCGTGTGCATGGTTGAGCCTCCACTGCCAGCGTACAACGAGACGCTGCGGGCGGGGCTGTTACCCATCCGTCGGCCGCGGTGCGCCCCCTCCAAGGTACGACGCCGGGACGTCACCTTGCGCTGTCAGGCGGGCTCACGCCGTCGTTGCTCAGGTGCCCGGCGAGGGGCTGGCGTTACCCATTGCCGAAGTCCCGTTTCACTCTGCCACGAGTTGGGTACGGAAGCTGGTGTGGGTGTCCCGCGGGATATGTCCCGCGGAAATGGTTTTCTGTGTACTCGTGTACTGGGCCGGGCTGCTCAGTTGTGGGCCGCTGCCTTCTTCTTGGCCGCGGCTACGGTGGAGGACCAGACCGCGGCGAGCAAGGCTGCGGTGGTGGCGGCCATGACAGTCATTCCAGCGCTGCCTGTGATCAGCCCGGCGATGAACAGGGCGGCCATGCATGCGAGCCCAGCAACAGGGCCAATCCACAGCAAGCGGGTGCCATAGTTGTTTGCTGCTGGGGTCTTTGTGGTGGTGTTCATGGTGTTCTCCTTGAGATGAGGTATTCGATGGTGAAGCAATAACTCAATACTAGGGAAGTACTTTCCGTTACGTCAAGTACTTTCTAATAATTGTTTTTCTTGATGTGTGATTTTGCGGGCAACCTAAACTTTTTTCCGAGGCTAACCGGCCAAAAAACCGCGTGATTCCGCGCTACAGTGGTTGCTGACTTAGAGGAGTAACACCGTGGCAGAGACAGCGCCAGACCGAATACCCACACCTGCAGAAATCAAGCGTTGGCGCCAATACTTGGCTGATGAACGGGCCGAGGCAGCCGTGTACCGTGACTTGGCTAAGCGTCGAGAAGGCGAAGAGCAAGCCATCCTGCTAGCCCTCGCCGAGGCCGAAGGACGCCATGAACGGCATTGGCTGGAGCTACTGGGCGAGAATGCAGGGGCTCCAGTCCGCGGTTCACTGCGCAACCAACTACTGGGCTTACTGGCACGCCGTTTTGGCTCCGTTTTTGTTTTAGCGCTGGCTCAGCGTTCCGAGTCCAGGTCCCCCTACGCCACGGATGTTGACGCAACCGACGCCATGGCTGCCGATGAATCCATCCATGAAGAAGTGGTTCGAGGCCTAGCTACGCGGGGCCGCATCCGCCTCTCGGGTTCATTTAGGGCAGCAGTCTTTGGCGCCAACGATGGTTTGGTCAGCAACCTCTCGCTCGTCGTCGGCATGGCCGCGACAGGTGTATCCAGCCAAGTAGTACTGTTCAGCGGAATCGCCGGGCTGCTGGCCGGAGCCCTGTCCATGGGCGCCGGCGAATTTGTTTCCGTCCGCTCCCAGCGCGAACTCCTCGACGCTTCCCAACCCACACAGGTCACCCTGACAGCTGCCCAATCGCTGGATCTGGAAAACAACGAACTCGTGCTCGTCTACTTGGCCCGCGGCATGACGCGCGAAGCCGCCGAACACCGTGCGGCCGAGCGAATGGGACAGTTCAGCTGCGACTGCGATCCCAGCCTGTCGTTGCAGCCAGAGAACTTTGAATCTCCCGACGAACACGAAACTCTTGGCACAGCCTGGGGCGCCGCCGGATCAAGCTTCTGCTTCTTCGCTTCTGGCGCCATCATTCCGATCCTGCCATTCCTCTTCGGCATGACCGGACTCGGCTCGCTACTACTCTCCTGCATCTTGGTGGGCATTGCGCTCATGGGAACCGGAGCCATTGTTGGCCTGCTCTCCGGAGCATCACCACTCTGGCGCGGTCTGCGCCAGCTGGCCATCGGCATGGGTGCCGCCGCGGCCACGTACCTGCTGGGCTTGGCATTCGGCGGTCTGATCGCCTAACGCACGGCGCAACGCGAGACCTAGCGCGCGGGTCCGGCCCAAGACTGGCCCGTCGGTCAGCCAGCTAGAACCTGACACGCTTCCTCCACGGTGTCCACCACATGGACAAAGTTAGCCATAATCCGGCCCTTGGCCAGCGTGTGCAGCAACGGCACTACAGGCACTTCAACGGCCCAATAGTGATGGTCCACCAACACCATCGGCGCCACGGCACCTTCGGCGGCGTAGTAGTTTTCGCAGGCGTCTTGGAACACTTCTTGCACAGTCCCCGCAGCGCCGGGCAGGAACACGATCCCGCCACGGGAACGGTCCAGCAAGATCGCTTCACGCAGCGCGTTTGTAAAATATTTTGCGATGGCGCTGGCAAACACATTGGGCGGTTCGTGGCCGTAAAACCAGGTCGGAATCCCCAGGCTCGGGGCCCCGTCCGGATACCGTTCCACCACCGCCATCGCCGCCCGCGCCCATTCGGTGACCGAGGGGCGGAAACCGGGGACGTCTGTCAAGGTGAGTAGGGCACTTTCTAAGGTCCCGGCGTCGTACGTGGAAAGATAGGCACCCAAGTTTGCAGCTTCCATGGCGCCGGGCCCGCCGCCGGTCGCGACGAGAAATCCGGCCTGCGCCAAGGCCCGACCCAACTGGGCCGCCTGCACGTACTCCCGGCTCCCCCGCGCCGCCGCGTGCCCGCCCATCACGCCAACCACCGGCGCCGACTGCTGGGCAAGGAAATCATCGAGTGCGTTGGTGATGGCGTGGTCGTGCATGGCGGTGGCGAGTGTGGAATGCAGCGCGGGGCCCGTCTGCAGGCTCCACTGGTAAATGCGTGCGTCCGGTACCTGCTCATATTTCGCAGCGGAAATCCCGGCGAATAGCTCGGCGCCCGTGTACAGGTGGCCGCGGTAAGCGTTGAAAGGCAGGTCCGGCAGCGCTGGAAAAATCAGGGCACCGCGCCCGCGCAACAGATCTGCCACACCCGTATCAAAACTGCAGCCCATGAAAACTGCACCGGAAGCATGCAACGCCACCAGCGCCGCCGACCTCTCGCGCAGATCGACCGATTGGAAATGCCAGCCGTGCATGGACTTCGCACCGCCGGCAATCAGCGCATCAAAATGATCCAGCTCTTCAATCTCAACGGTGCGGGCATGGGGCGCGAGGGGTGCATTCACGCACCCAGCCTAGCCGCGCCGCCCACCAAATCCCGTCTAGGCTGGGGGTACTTCATTCGTGCGCGGCGCCAGCAGCTACGTCAGCACCGCGTCCACCCATCATTCAGGAGACCCCATGCAAGAAATCACCCCCGCCGATATCTTGGCCGCCGATCCCGATGTGCAGATCATCGACGTCCGCGAAACTGCCGAACTGGCCACGGGCATGATCGAGGACGCTGTCCATATTCCTTCGGGCTCTGTGGTTGAGCGTGCGGGTGAGCTGGATAAGAATCGCCGCGTCATTGCCGTGTGCCACGGCGGCGGGCGCAGCGGTCGGGTTGCTGCAGCCCTAACCGAGCTCGGATTCAACGCCGACACGCTGACCGGCGGCATGAGCGGATGGGAAGCCGAGGGCCTGCCTATGGTGCCCCCGGACGCCTAAGCTCCGCCGCCGCACGCGCTCGCCCGCACCCGCCCGTACTCGCCGCACGCACGCGCCGAGATCTTAGCCGTTGAAGTCAGCCGGATTCAGGCCCGTGCGGCACTCTCGCTCCAACGCGTCAATGGCAGCAACCTCAGCCGAGGTGAGTTCGAAGTCTAGAATGTGCAGGTTCTCGGCAATGCGGGCCGGGGTGACCGATTTCGGAATGATGATGCGCCCCTGCTGCAAGTGCCAGCGCAGCACCGCCTGAGCGGGTGTGCGTCCGTGTGCCCCAGCAATGGCCAGTACTGCGGGATCGTTCAGCACGGCGCCTTGAGCCAGCGGACTCCATGCCTCGGTGGCGATCCCGTTAGCTGCATTAAAATCAGTGATTGAGCGCTGCTGCAGGGCCGGGTGGAGCTCCACCTGGTTCACAGCCGGAATAGTTCCACCGAGAGCAATGACCTTCTCCAGGTGTTCAGGCAGGAAGTTGGAGACGCCGATCGCCCGCACCCGCCCAGCCGCCAACAACTCCTGCAGCGCCTTCCACGACTCCAGGAACGCATCCGTTGCCGGGGCTGGCCAGTGAATCAAATACAGGTCTAGGTAATCAAGGCCAAGCTTGGCCAGACTCGCATCGTAGGCGGCCAAGGTCGCTTCATATCCGAGATCGGAAATCCACACCTTTGAGGTGATGAACAGCTCCTCGCGGGCCAGTTCAGATGTGGCCAATGCGCGGCCCACACCTTCCTCGTTGCCATAGATCGCGGCCGTGTCGATGCTCCGGTAGCCAGCAGCAAGCGCCGCCGTCACTGCCTTCTCGGTTTCATCGTTGGGGACCTGGAAGACGCCGAAGCCGATCTGTGGCATGGCCACGCCATTGTTCAAAGTGATGGTGGGGATGGAAATCATGATGTGTTCTACTTTCGTGAGTGGTTAGAAATCGGGGTAACTAGAGTGCCGCGTGAGCGGTGGCCTCATGCTGCGAACCATGGCCGACGGAGGGCGAAAGCGTGAGTGCTTTGGCTTCCCTTTTGCGGCCGTCAACTGCAGCAAAAGCCATGACGGCCACGGCCAGCAGGGTCAGGCCAGCCCCGGCCCAGATGGGCGAGGTGTAGCCGAGTCCGGCCGTAATGGTGACTCCGCCCAACCAGGCGCCCAAGGCGTTGCCCAAGTTGAACGCGCCAATATTGGCGCCGGATGCGAGGGTGGGTGCCGCCGTCGCCCATTTCATGACACGCATCTGCAAGCCGGGAACGGTGGCAAAACCAATGCCACCCATCAGGAACAAGGACGCAATAGTCATGGGCTGGTTGCTGGCAGTCAGGGCGAACACGGCGAGGATAACCACGAGGACCGGCAGGATCACCATGAGCGTCGCATCGACGTTCTTATCAGCTGCCTTACCGCCGAGCGTGTTGCCAATGAACAGACCTACGCCGAGGAGGATCAGCAGCCACGGCACGGAGGTCGCGGCGAATCCGGAGACATTGGTCAGGGTGAAGGCGATGTAGGTGAAGGCGCCGAACACACCGCCATAGCCGAGCACTGTCACGGCAATGGACAGCCAGACCTGGCGCGATTTGAAGGCCTGCAATTCACCGCGGAGGCCAGCGCTGCGTTCGTGGGTAATCTTGGGCACGAGGAGCAAAATGCCGATCAGCGCAACCACGCCAACAGCCGTGATGGCCCAGAAGGTGGAGCGCCACCCGGCCTGCTGGCCGAGCAAGGTACCCAACGGCACGCCCAAAACGTTGGCAGCGGTGAGGCCCGTGAACATGATGGCGATGGCGCCAGCCTTCTTGTTGGGTGCCACCATGTCGGCGGCCACCACGGCACCAATACCGAAGAACGCTCCGTGACAGAGGGCAGCGATGACGCGGCCGATCATCATGGTGCTGTAGTCGGGGGCGAGGGCGCACAACAGGTTCCCGGCAATGAAGAGGACCATGAGTGCGGCAAGCACGGGCTTGCGCGGAAGGTGGGTAACGGCGGCGGTGAGGAACAGTGCGCCAATGACAACGCTGAGCGCGTAGCCGGAGATGAGCCAGCCAGCGGTGGCTTCGCTAACTTGGAAGTCGGCGGAGACTTCGGGCAATAGGCCCATGATGACAAACTCGGTGAGTCCGATGCCGAACCCTCCCAAGGCCAGTGCAATGAGGCCAAGAGGCATGATTTTCCTTTGAGAGACTTGGGTACTGCTTGCAATGCGCGTAAACTATTAGTTGCAGACGCGTTATAAATTGTTGCACACGCAACTATCCCGCGCAAGCAACTAAATACTTTTGTGCTGCACAGCACGTAATCTCGGGAGGGGAAGGTCCATGGGCATCAAGGACGACGCCGTTGAAGTTCGCGCCCAGGGCTGGCGAACACTGGCGGCTCTGCACGGACTGATTGAGTCCAGCATGGAGAAGTCGCTGCAGAATGCAGCCCAACTCTCTGTTGTTGAATTCACAGTTTTGGATGCTTTGGCACGGCAGGATGGCTGGCACATGCGCATGCAGCAACTGGGCCGGGCTACGGCGCTGAGCCCTAGTGCCACCACGCGCCTGGTCAACCGGCTGGAGGATCGCGGGCTACTCACGCGGATCCTGTGCGCCGATGACCGCCGTGGGATCTATACCGAGCTCACGCCTGCGGGATCCGAACTACTGACCTTGGCGCGGCCTGTTCACGACGAGGCTCTCGAGCATGCCCTCGCCGAAGCGGCCCTGCTGCCCGAGCTGGCACCGCTGGTTACCGCACTCCCCCAGCTCCACGCCGCGGTTCCTGCCCCGTAGCGCCGGGTACCCACCGGGAACCGTAGGAACTTTAGGCACGTTCGGGACGGACTGCCTTCGCCTCATCCCATCAGGGCGGGCACCAATGAAAAATGCCGCCGTTTGACGTAATTGCCATAGTTCAAACCATGGCAATTACGTCAAACAGCGGCATTATTCACAAGTGGCGCCAGTTTGGCGGCACCCGGGAGTAAAGAAGAATTACAGAGCTGCGTAAACTTCGCGCAGCAGGGTTGCGGTCTCGGAAGGCGTCTTGCCAACCTTGACACCAGCAGCCTCGAGGGCTTCCTTCTTGGCCTGAGCCGTACCTGCGGAGCCAGAAACGATGGCGCCGGCGTGGCCCATGGTCTTGCCCTCAGGAGCAGTGAAGCCTGCAACATAGCCAACAACGGGCTTGGTGACGTGGGCCTTGATGTACTCGGCTGCGCGCTCTTCAGCGTCGCCACCAATTTCACCAATCATGACGATGGCCTTGGTCTCCGGGTCAGCCTCGAACGCAGCAAGTGCGTCGATGTGCGTGGTGCCGATGACGGGGTCGCCACCGATGCCGATTGCGGTGGAGAAGCCCAGGTCGCGCAGTTCGAACATCATCTGGTAGGTCAAGGTACCGGACTTGGAGACCAAGCCGATCGGGCCCTTCTGGGTGATGTTGTTCGGGGTGATGCCAACGAGTGCTTCACCGGGGGTGATGATGCCGGGGCAGTTCGGGCCGATGATGCGGGTGATCTGCTCACCATTAGCGTCAACCTTGGACTGAGCCAATGCCCAGAACTCGGCAGCGTCCTGAACCGGCACGCCTTCGGTGATGACAACAACCAGCGGAACGCCAGCTTCGATGGCTTCAACGACGGCGTCCTTGGTGAATGCCGGGGGGACGAACACGATGGAGACGTCTGCGCCGGTAGCGGCAACAGCTTCTGCAACAGCGCCGTAAACGGGCAGTTCAACGTCGCCGTGCACAACCGTGGTACCGGCCTTGCGTGCGTTCACGCCACCAACAACCTGGGTGCCAGCCTTGAGCATCAGGGCGGTGTGCTTGGTGCCTTCGCCGCCGGTGATGCCCTGGACGATGACCTTGGAGTCTTTAGTCAAGAAGATAGACATAAGTTTTCTAAACCTCTACTTTGCTGCGTGGGCGAGTTCGGCAGCCTTGTCGGCGCCCTCGTCCATGGTTGCGGCCAGGGTGACCAACGGGTGGTTGGCTTCGTTGAGAATGCGACGGCCTTCTTCAACGTTGTTGCCGTCCAGACGGACAACCAGCGGCTTGTTGGCAGCTGAGCCGAGCTCGGCGAGTGCGCCGACAATGCCCTTGGCAACAGCGTCACAAGCGGTGATGCCACCGAAGACGTTGACGAAAACGCTCTTGACCTGGGGGTCGTTGAGGATGACGTCCAAACCAGCGGCCATGACCTCTGCGGATGCTCCACCGCCAATGTCCAAGAAGTTGGCGGGCTTGACGCCGCCGTGGTTTTCGCCAGCGTAAGCAACAACATCCAGCGTGGACATAACCAGGCCGGCACCGTTACCAATAACGCCAACTTCGCCGTCGAGCTTGACGTAGTTCAAATCCGCAGCCTTGGCCTTGGCCTCCAACGGGTCAGCTGCAGCAGCGTCTTCGAGTTCCAGGTGGTGCGGGTGACGGAAGTCGGCGTTCTCATCGAGTGAGACCTTGCCGTCCAGAGCCACGATGTCACCGGCGCCGGTGAGAACCAGCGGGTTAACCTCAACCAGGGTTGCATCTTCCTTGATGAAGACGTCCCACAACTTGATGATGGTGGCGGCCACCTTCGGAGCCAGCTCGGCGTTGAAGCCTGCGGTGGCGACGATCTCGTCGGCCTTGGCCGCATCGATACCGACGGCCGGGTCAACAGCAACGCGGGCCAGAGCTTCGGGGCGCTCAACGGCGAGTTCCTCGATCTCCATGCCGCCTTCTACCGAGCACATGGCCAGGTAGTTGCGGTTTGCGCGGTCCAGCAGTACGGAGAAGTAGAACTCCTGCGCAATGTCTGCACCCTGTGCGATCATGACCGTGTTAACGGTGTGACCCTTGATGTCCATGCCGAGAATGTCAGAGGCATAACCGAACGCCTCTTCAGCGTTCTTGGCTACCTTGACGCCGCCAGCCTTACCGCGGCCACCGACCTTCACCTGTGCCTTGACGACGGTGACGCCGCCAATCTTCTCGGCTGCTGCCTTTGCTTCTTCAGGGGTGTGCGCCACGATGCCGGCCAACACGGGAACGCCGTGAGCCTCAAACATGTCGCGCGCCTGGTATTCAAACAGGTCCACGGATTAGTGTCCTTCTGCGTCGAAGTAGTGATCTTGAGGGTGTTAGCCCCTTTCACACATTACCGTCTCACACCACAAGCACATATTTGACTAATTCACCACTGTTTTAAAGCGATTAACGGGTAATTCGGCTCACACTGACCCTCTAGTGACGCACGGAACGCACGACGGCGTGACCTTCCTTGCGCGCGCACCAACCGTGCGCGCTCCCTCGGCTAGGGCGTGGGTGCGCCCCCTTCCACAAGGAGCGGGCACTTTCCCGCACTTATGAAGTGGGTGCGGCCGAAGTGGGTGCAGCAGATGCCTTGACGTCGGGGACGTCGGGGACGTCGGGGACGTCGGGCCCGAAGATTTCATATTTCTTGGCCGCAATGAAGAATCCGGTCTCGTCGGCCAGGTTGGCACAGGCCACCCCGTCGTCCAGGGGTGCGCAGCGATACCCTTGGGCCTCCATGGCATTGCCGGGTGGCAGCACGGCAATGCTGTTCATGTCTTGGCCACCCGAGTTTTGCTTGGCCGCTCCGCTGAAACCAAATACAGCTTCAACAGCGGTGACCCCTGCCCGGCAGCCACCATATTCGGCATAATCTGGGTAAAGCAGGGCTGTGCCTCCGAGGTAGCCGATATTGGTGCCGGCGCAGTTATCAACGATGTCGTTCTGGGCAGGCGTCGGATAGTTCGCCATCTGACAGTGCGCCACGGGGATGATCGGTGCGGCCTCGTTGGCACTATTGCCGTAGTTGTTGGGTTCCCACGGCAGGTTCAAGTTTCCAGCCTGTGAGGTGGTGAAAATGCAGGCGATATTGCGTGAATCCGTCACAAACTGCGGCAGTTCAGTGCTGGCGAGACCATCCGTGGGCTTCACCACCGGAGTAGCTTTCAGCCGCTCCACATAAGTGAGCGGATCCGTGGGCCCTTGGCTGGTGGCAGTTGCCGGCGCTGGATCCGGAACGGTGATGCAGCCGGAAAGAGAAACACAAAAAAACAGCATGGCCGCGAGCAAAGCCGCAGTTCTGCGCAGAGCCACTCCCATCCGTTACCCTTCTTCTTTCACCAGCGGTGCATAGCGCAACAGCAGACGCTTTTCGCCAATCTCAAAACGCACCTTGGCCACTGTCTTGTCCCCTGCACCACTGATTTCCAGAACCACGCCGTTGCCAAAGCTGGTGTGGTTGACCTTGTCGCCCACGCTGACGGAGATGACTTCTTTCTGCGGTTCCACACGCCCAGCAGCGGTGCGGGCGGAGATGCTGGGCGGCAATGCACCAGAATCGCGGCCGCCCACGGCCGATCCTGCACCCCAGGAGGAACCGGAGTAGCGGCTGGTGCCAAAGTTTCCCGCCACCGGCGCCACCCGGGCCGTGCCTTCGCGCTTCCATTCGATCAATTCGGCAGGAATCTCATCGATAAACTGGCTGGCCGGGTTGTACTGACTCTGTCCCCAGAGGCTGCGCATTTCCGAGCGGGTAATGTATAGCCGCTTGCGGGCACGGGTGAGCCCCACATAGGCCAGCCGGCGTTCTTCGGCCAGCTCCTTGGGGTCAGTGGCGGAGCGCGAATGCGGGAACAATCCGTGTTCCAACCCGGTCAAGAACACCACCGGGAATTCCAGTCCCTTGGCCGTGTGCAAGGTCATCAGCGTGACCACACCCAGCCGTTTGGCTTCGGCAACGGCAGCCGCGGCTTCAGCTTCGGAGCCGCCGGGGGCATCGGGAATCTGGTCGGCATCTGCCACGAGTGAGACCTGCTCCAAGAACTCCCCGAGTGTCCCCTCCGGGTTTTCCTGCCCAAATTCACGCACGACGGCGACCAGCTCGGCTAAGTTTTCCACCCGCGATTCGTCTTGCGGATCGGTACTGGTGCGCAGTGCTTCGAGGTAGCCGCTCTGCTCCAACACAGCTTCCAGCGCTGTGGCCGGTGAGGAGGTTGCCGCAATTTCGGCAAGGTCGGCCATCATCTTGGCGAAGGTGTTGACGGCGTTCAGCGAGCGGGAGGCAATGCCGGGGGCTTCTTCGGCACGAGCCATGGCCGCCGAGAATGAAATCCGCTCGCGTTCTGCCAGCGCTGCCACGGCACCCTCGGCGCGATCGCCAATCCCGCGCTTGGGTTCGTTGAGAATCCTGCGCAAGTTGACGTCGTCGTCCGGGTTGACCAGGGCACGCAGGTAGGCGAGGGCGTCCTTGATTTCCTTGCGCTCGTAGAAACGGGTGCCACCCACCACGCGGTAGGGCAGGCCCACGCGGACCAGGATGTCCTCAATGGCGCGTGATTGGGCGTTCGTGCGGTAGAAAATGGCAACGTCGCCGGGGCGGAGTTCGGACTCGTCCTGAAGCCGATCAATCTCCTTGGCGATGAACCGGGCTTCCTCGTGCTCGGACTCGGCAACGTAGCCCACGATCTTTTCGCCGTCGCCCTCGGCAGTCCACAGCCGCTTCTCCCGGCGATTCGGGTTGCGTGAAATCACGGCGTTGGCGGCGCTGAGGATGTTCTGCGTGGAGCGGTAGTTTTGCTCCAACTTGATGGTGGCCGCGTTGGCGTAGTCCTGCTCGAACTCCACAATATTGCGGATGTCAGCGCCACGGAACGCGTAAATGGACTGATCGGAGTCGCCCACAACTGTCAGCTCGGCGGGAGCCACAGCGGCGCCGGCTTCGGTCCCCACAATTTCTTTTACCAGCGCGTATTGGGCGTGGTTGGTGTCCTGGTACTCGTCCACCAAGACGTGGCGGAAACGGCGCCGGTAGTACTCGGCAACGCCGGGGAAGGCGCGGAACATGTACACGGTTTGGGCGATCAGGTCATCGAAGTCCATGGCGTTGGCCTGGCGCAGACGCTGGGCATAGCCCTTGTAGACTTCGGCAACGGCTGCCGCGAAGGGGTCGCTGAAGTTGGTGTTCATGGAGTTTTCATCGTCGTCGATGAGCTCATTTTTCAGCGCTGAAATCTTGTGCATGATCGATTTCGGTGTGAACTTCTTCGGGTCCAGATCCAGCCCCTTGGCCACCAAGGTGATCAGGCGCAGCGAATCGGCAGAATCATAAATGGAGAAGTTGGAATTCAGCCCGATCGTCTTGGCTTCGCGGCGCAGGATCCTTACGCACGAGGAGTGGAACGTGGAAATCCACATGCTTTTCGCCGCGTCCCCAATGAGCGCCTCGATACGTTCGCGCATTTCCGCGGCGGCCTTGTTGGTGAAGGTGATGGCCAGAATCTGCCCCGGATGAGCCTGTCCCGTGGCCAGCAAATACGCGATACGGTGGCTGAGCACTCGGGTTTTGCCCGAGCCTGCACCGGCCACAATGAGCAGCGGTGAGCCAGTGTGGATCACGGCGGCTTCCTGCTGCGGATTCATGCCCTCGAGCAGGCTGTCCCGATCGGGCCAGCGACGCTGCGAAGGCTCCTCCGGCTGCGCGTGCTGCTCCCAAGCAGGGGCCGCTCCGGCGAACTCCGGCATATCGGCGCCGGGATCTTCCTGCTCAAAAGGCTGCCACGCGGGCAGTCCGGCACCTGCGCTCAGCGTTGGCTTGGGCTTCTGGGGGTAAGGGTCAAACAACATATCCATGGTGCAATCCAGTGTAGTTCGCCCCACTGACATTCCCGTGCCTACCCGCTACTCGCGCGCAGCTACCCCGGCAGAGCTCCTGTCCGCAGCGCTGCGGCAAGCTCGGCCACAGCAGCTTGAGGACCAGCCACACACCAATCCAAGCCATTGACGCGCACGACGGCGGTGTCCCCGCCTGCCGCTTCAACGATCCCTTTGCCCGGGAGCCAGTCCCAGGACGGGACGCTGTGCTGGAACCATACTCCCAACTCGCCTTGGCCGACCCGGGCAAGATCGCACGAACCGGATCCCATCATGCGCAGCGTGGCGGGCAGTTCGGCGGCTTTCCGCCACGGCAATGCCGCCCGGGGCTGGGCTAGCCAACCGGGGTGGATGTACGTTCCGGCAGACAGCGACCCCACCAACGCCGGCGCAAGGGTGCGGATCGGCTGCCCATTCAACGTGGCAGGCACGTCGGCGCCCCCCAACCACAGTTTGTCTTCTTCAGGCTGGAACACTGCGCCCAGCAGCACCTCAGCGTTGGTGAGCGGGTCCGGCGTCGAACTTTCAGGGGCGCCTTCATCGGTGGAGAGTGGCGAAGATCGGACCAGGGCCAGCGCCGAGCACCAATAGGAGGAGCCGCTGGTGAAGTTGTAGGTGCCATCCACGGGGTCGATGATCCAGGTCCGCCCCGAGGTGCCCACATATCCGGCGCCTTCCTCACCCAGAATGGAGTCCTCCGGGCGGGCGGCGCGCAGGGCCTTAAAGATGTGGGCCTCGGCGGCGAGGTCGGCGGCGGTGGCAAAATCGGCGACGTTCGCCTTGATCTGGCGGCCGGAGTGCAGGGCGTCGAGGCCTTCGGCTCGGATGGATAGGGCCAGTGCCCCGGCTTCGCGCAGGAGTTTCGTCGCCAATTCGCTGTCGCTGGGCGCTGAATTCTGAAAGTGTGCCATGCCCCAAGCCTAATCTGGGCGATAATGGATTCATGGCAAAAACTCCCGCCCAGCGTGCTGCCCTGCATGGCAAGGCTGCAACACCGCCCAGTACACCTATCGTTAACACGAGCACGACGCGGACGCCGCAGAAGGCTCAGGGCAACGCAAATCTGATCCTGATCGCCGGCTCCGTGGCCAGCCTATTCTTGTTTGCGTACCTTCATCTGCTGACACTGAACCAGATGAGGGACCTAGCCGACGGTTTGGCCATGCCGCAGTCGTTCGTTTTTGGTTTTAGTTCGGCCCATGTGGAGGCGCTGCGCCTGGCCATGGATGCCGATGCGCTGGGCCAGCTGAACTATGTGGGCAAGACCGCCGGGACCCTCTTCGCCCTGATTTTCGCCATCACGGCGTTGACCTTGATCGCCTCTAATGTGGCCAAAAAGTCGCTGCGCTGGACGCTGTGGGTGCTGCCGCTTGCCTTTGCCGCGATTTCCCTGTGGTCCAATGCGGCCGTGGATTCCATGCTTGGGGCCGAAACCCTTGACTCGGGAGCGGTGTCGCTGGCTTCGGGACTCGTCACGGCCTCATGGATGTTGCTGATCGCCTCACTGCTGGCTATCGGTGTTGCCCTGTTCCTCGGCGGCAAGAAGAAAGCCGCTTCGCTGCGAGCCTGAACCAGTTTTTTGCTTGCCTGCCTGTTCCGCTAGGCTAGGTGACGCGCCTCTGTAGTCCAATGGATAAGACAGCCCTCTCCTAAAGGGCAGATCCGGGTTCGATCCCCGGCGGGGGCACTTTTCATGCCCGCATTCAGCGCTGCCGTCCCGGCGTTTTTTGGCGTTTTGGAGAAAGTGAGAACGGTCATGGCTTCCGGGCTTACTTCCTCAGCTCCTTCCCATGCCGGCCGTGGTGTGGCCACATCCATCGTTGCCTCGGTCCTGTTCGCCGTCATTTTCCTGATTGCCGGGCTCCTTCCGGGGTGGGGCGCTCAGGAGATCTTTGGCTGGCGCGTGGTCCTGACGTTGGCAACTCTGGGCGCAATGATGCCGTTCCTGCCCGGGGCTCGTACTGAGCTCCGGAACCTTCTCTTTAGAGTTCGACGCCGGCCAGCCCTCCTTCTGCCCGGGGTATTCGCGGCCGGGATCGTCGGCGTGCAGCTATGGCTTTTCATGTGGGCGCCGCTGAATAATATGGCGCTCTCGGTGTCCTTCGGTTATTTCCTGCTGCCACTGACCATGGTTTTGGCGGGGCGGATTTTCTTCGCCGACAGACTCAGCCGATTGCGGAAATTTGCGGTTGCCGCAGCGGCGGTGGGCGTGGCTCATGAGGCGTTCTCCGCGGGCGGTCTGGCCTGGCCAACTCTGGTGGTGTGTTTGGGCTACCCCATCTACTTTGTGCTGCGGCGCAAATTTGGATTCGACAACCTGCCAGCCTTTGCTGCCGAGCTACTGCTGTTGCTTCCGGTGGGCCTTTTTTTCATTCTGACCGGTCCACACGGCGTGGGTTCTGATGCCGGAACCACCGGCCTCTTCGCAGCCATCTCGATCGGCGTGCTCGGTGGTGTCGCCATGGCCCTGTATTTGCTGGCGAGCAAGTGGCTACCCCTCTCACTGTTTGGACTGCTCAGTTATGTGGAACCGGTCCTCTTGGTGGGCGTTTCCGTGTATTTGGGCGAAACGCTGGGCTGGAGTTCCATATTCACCTACGGTCCCATCTTGTTGTCGCTGCTATTCCTAGCGGTGGATGGCCGGCGCCGGACCCCTCGCCTCCGCTGACCGGCGCCGTCCACCTGCCACACCCAACGCTCCCTCTCTGCGTGCAAAACACTGGCCGCGCTAGACTCAACGCCATGAACCAGCCCCTGGCGTTTAACGGATCTTTCCCTCTTGACGAAGACGGTTTTCTGGCCTTGGTTTCCCCGGCACACTACAGCGGGTTCGTTGGCGAGGACTGGACTCTGGCTCAACTCCTGGACCGGTTCGTGGAGCAAATGAACCTGGGGAACGCCTTCATCGCCTATCCAGGAGACGACGCTGCCGATGAACCATTCCAGCTTGTGAACCGGCATGTTGCTGGCAGGGTGGTGCGGGAGGCGTCTGGCACACTCCGGGTGGGCGACGCCGGTCTGTGGCTGACGAGCTATACGCAGCTGACCATGGCAGCACAATTTCAGGACGAGGACGCTGCCGATCCTCAAAATAGCCTGCGCCTGCCCTGCGCCCCTGGCGTTCACCGGGTGTCGCTGCGTGAACTGGCAGACGCCGACTCCTCGTTTGAACTTGAGCTCCAACCGGCGGACAACGCCGTACCAGTGCAGCACAAGTCTGTCCCCTGGTTTGGGTAATGAGATTGCGTGGGCGGCGCCTCCCACTCGGCGGGCCAGGTCCCAGCGGGGGATGATGGAGCCATGAGCATTGCAAAAACCGTCATCTTGTTCGTCCTGGCCGCCGTGGCTGAAATCGGCGGCGCCTGGCTCATTTGGCAGGCGGTGCGCGAGGACAAGGCCTGGTGGTGGGCCGGACTGGGAATCGTGGCGCTCGGGGCGTACGGCTTCATCGCAGCAATGCAGGCCGACGCCAACTTTGGCCGCGTCCTGGCCGCGTACGGCGGGGTGTTCATTGCAGGTTCCCTGGTCTGGGGCATGGTGTTCGACAAGTTTTCACCCGACCGCTGGGACGTGATCGGCGCCCTTATTGCACTGCTTGGCGTCAGCGTAATCATGTTCGCCCCGAGGGCAGCCTAGCCAGTCTCCACCATTGCACCCGTTCTCGGCGCCGTCAGTACTTTGGAATTTCGACGGCTAGGATCAACACGTGAAAAAAATCCTCAGAGTCTCAGCCGTCTGCATTTACGATCCAGCCGGGCGCCTGCTGACAGTCCGCAAACAGGGCACCAGCAAGTTCATGCACCCTGGAGGCAAACCGGAGCCCGGCGAATCCGCCGCTGAGGCCGGTGTCCGGGAACTATCCGAGGAAGTCGGACTGAAGATAACCGCCGTCGACCTTGAACTCATCGGGGTGTGGACGGGCACCGCCGCGAATGAGTCCAATACCGACATCGAAGCCACGGTCTTCACGGCTCCCGGCACGTGGGACCCTGCTGAAATACACCCGGCAGCCGAGATCGCAGAACTGCGTTGGATGCATCTGGATGCGGCCGCGGACTTCGACGATCTCGCCCCGCTCCTCACCGAGTACGTCCTCCCCCACCTCACCAACCTAAACAACTAGCCCTCCTGCGGGCCGAGGTGACTGTAGGCAAGCTGGGCCAGTGCCGCTGCCTGGTCGCCAAGGACGGCGTCGTCGAAAAGCACGCGGGGTGAGTGGTTGAATTCGGCGGTGGCCAGGTCCACCCCATCCGGCGAACAGCTCAGGAAAACAAACGTCCCGGGGACTTCCGCCAGCACGAGTGAGAAATCCTCGGACCCCATCAAGGCCGTGTCCATCAAGGCCACCCGGTTCTCACCAAACTGCGCGCGCAGCACCTTGATGGTGGCGGCGGCACTGTCGGGATCGTTGTTGGTCACCGGGTAGGTGGTCAGGAATTTCACGTCAGCGGTGCAGCCGTGGGCGGCGGCAATACCGTCGGCCAGCTGTTTGGATTCCGCGGCGAGCTTGTCGGTGGAGGCCTTGGACAGGGTGCGCACGGTGGCTCCCAAGGACGCCGATTCGGGGATGACATTGAGCCCCTCGCCGGCGGACAGCTGGGTGACCGAGATGATGACCGGGTCAAAGGCATCGAACTTCCGGGTTGCCATGGTCTGCAGGGCCGTGCCGATCTCCAGGAGTGCCGGTACGGGATCCGTGGCGGTGTGCGGCTGCGAACCGTGCCCGCCAACCCCGTTGACGGTGATGTGCAGTTCGTTGGCGCCAGCCAAGATGGGTCCCGGCTTCGTCATGAAGACACCGTTGGGCCCCGGCCCCACGTGGATCGCGTAGGCGGCAACCGGCTTGTCCCCGGTCGCTTCAAGGAGACCCTCGCCGAGCATGACCCCGGCACCGTTGTACCCTTCCTCGCCGGGCTGGAACATGAATATGACATTGCCGGCAAGCGCATCGCGGCGGGCAGTCAGCAGGCGGGCGGCACCCACAAGTCCAGCAGTGTGGAGGTCGTGTCCGCAGGCGTGCATGTAGTCGTTGGTTGAGGCGTAATCGAGGCCAGTCAGCTCCTTGACGGGCAGGGCATCCATGTCGCCGCGCAGCAGCACCGTGGGCCCGGGCGCGGCCCCGCGCAGGACGGCAACAACAGAGGTGGCTTCGGCACCGAGCGTAATTTCTAGGCCCAATCCGCGAAGGGCGGCAAGGACCTTGGCCTGAGTGCGGGGCAGGTCCAGACCAATCTCCGGGTTTAGGTGGAGGTCGCGGCGAATGGCCACGAGGTCATCGAGAATCTCGGCTCCGGCTGCGATGAACGACATTTAGTACCTTTCACATGGTGCAGGTTTCACCGCGCAGGAAACACGCCTGTCACCCAGAAGATACAACTTAAAGTCCCGCTTGGCCACAGCTTGGCCACAGCCGGGGCGCCGCTAGTTGCCGTCCGGCACCTCGGCGTCCGCAACAGCGGCCACAGCCTGGGCGAACTGGGTGTCGTGCAGTTCGGCGTAACGGCCACCGGCACCAATGAGCTCCTCGTGCGTGCCACGCTCAACAATGCGTCCAGCTTCCAGCACCAAAATCACGTCGGCAGAGCGGATGGTGGAGAGCCGGTGCGCAATGACCAGCGCGGTCCGGCCTTCCAAAGCCTCACCCAAGGCGGCCTGCACGGCGGCCTCATTGGTGGAGTCCAGAGCGGCCGTTGCCTCATCCAAAATCACCACGGCCGGCTGCACCAACAACAGTCGCGCAATGGTCAGGCGCTGACGCTCGCCACCGGAAAGCCGGTACCCGCGCTCCCCCACCACAGTGTCCAGACCGTCGGGCAGCGCCTTCGCGAAATCCTCCAACCGGGCACGGTGCAGCACATCCCAAATCTCCGCATCCGTGGCCGTGGGCTTGGCCAGGCGTAGGTTGGAACGAATGGATTCGTGGAACAGGTGCCCGTCCTGGGTGACCATGCCCACGCCGGCGCGGAGGCCATCGAAGGACAGATCCCGCACGTCCACGCCACCCAAGCGCACGGTGCCGGAACCGACGTCGTACAGGCGGGACAAAAGCTGGGCAATGGTTGATTTGCCGGCACCCGAGGATCCCACCAGCGCAATGGTCTGGCCGGGCTCGGCGCGGAAGGAAATCCCGTGCAGCACGTCTTCGCCGCCGCGCGTGTCCAACACGGCAACGTCTTCCAGCGAGGCGAGCGAGACCTTGTCAGCCGACGGATAGGCGAAGCGGACATCGCTGAACTCCACGGCGAGCGGGCCCGCCGGCAGCACCACCGGCACAGGCTTTTCGGCAATCAGCGGCTTCAAATCGAGAATCTCAAACACGCGGTCAAAGGAAACCAGCGCGCTCATGATGTCCACGCGGGCGTTCGCCAGGGCGGTGAGCGGGGCGTAGAGGCGGGTCAACAGCAGGGCCAGTACGACGACGTCGCCCGCGTTGAGCGTGCCACCGATGGCTAGGGCGCCACCCAAGCCATACACGAGCGCCAGGGCCAGGGAGGAGACCAGCATGAGCGCGGTGAAGAAGACGAATTGCAAGATGGCCGTGCGCACGCCAATGTCACGGACACGGTTGGCGCGGGAGGCGAACTCGCGGGATTCCTCGGCGGGGCGGCCAAACAGCTTGACCAAGGTGGCGCCGGGAGCCGAGAAACGCTCGGTCATCTGGGTGCTCATATCCGCGTTCAGGTCGGCGGCCTCGCGGCGCAGCCCGGCCAGTCGGCGACCAAAACGGCGGGCCGGCATGAGGAAGATCGGCAACAAAATCAGGGCCAAAACCGTCACCAGCCACGAGGTATTCAGCATGACAATGAGCGTCAACACCAGCTGAACGGAGTTGGACACAATGCCCGAAAGCGTGCCGGAAAATGCCTGTTGCGCGCCAATGACATCGTTGTTGAGGCGGCTGACGAGCGCACCCGTGCGGGTTCGGGTGAAGAAGGCGATGGGCATGCGCTGCACGTGGTCGAACACGGAGGTGCGCAAATCCAAGATGACCCCCTCACCCAGATTCGCCGAAATCCAGCGGATCACCAGGGAGAGCCCAGCGTCCAAAACAGCTACGAGAGCAATCAGACCTGCAAGGCGGATCACCACATCCACGGCAGATTTCGCCACAATGGCATCCACCACCTGGCCTGCCAGCACCGGAGTGGCCACCGCCAGCGCCGCCGAGATGACCGACAGCACCACAAAGATCAGCAGTTTGCGGCTGTAGGGCTTGGCGAACAGGATGGTGCGGCGCAGGGTGTCCTTCGAGATTCCGCCGTTGGACTTATCCGAGCGCATGGTGCTCCAAAGTGAGCTCCAGGCAGCGCCTTCCATACTCATGCGTGTGTTCCTAATCATTAAGAGGGCAAGCTACAAGCCTAAACGCCCGGCCCCGCCTTGGGAATTCCCGGGTTCCGATTCCGCTGCCGGCCTGCGCCTCCGGCATCCAGCTCCGGCATCCAGCTCCGGCACCCTTGAGACCGAGATTCACATCACCAACGTCTCCATTGCTACGCCGGAGGAAATATTGCCGACCGTTTTGTGGTTTCACAGTGGTAGCGTCCAAGCATGGGCTCGCCGTGACCCAACAATTTGGCGGCATACGGCATTACAAAAACGTGCACAACAAACGCGCACGGCAATCGTTCACAGTAAAGGAACACATCAACATGAATCGTCGCAGTTTCGGAGTCGTCGGATTACTTGCAGCAGCATCGCTTGTCCTGGCGGCATGCGGCGGCACCACGGATACGGGAACCACCGCTGGCGGGGACACGTCCTTGAGTAGCGTGAAGGATGCCGGTGAGATTGTGTTCGCTACCGAGGGCACCTACAAGCCGTTCAGTTACCACGAAGGTGGTGCTGGCGAGCTGACCGGTTACGACGTTGAGGTCGCCAAGGCTGTGGCCGAGAAGATCGGTGTGAAGGCCAAGTTTGAAGAAACCCAGTGGGATTCCATCTTTGCCGGGCTGGAAGCCAAGCGCTTTGACGCCATTGCCAACCAGGTGACAGTCAGCCCGGAACGTCAGGAAAAGTATGAGCTGTCCACGCCGTACACGGTTTCCCGTGGCGTCATCGTCACCCTGGAAGGCACCACGGATATCAAGTCCTTTGCCGATCTCAAGGACAAGACCACGGCTCAGTCGCTGACCAGCAACTGGTACACGCTGGCAACTAAAAACGGCGCCAAGGTGGAGGCCGTTGAGGGTTGGGCCCAGGCTGCCTCGCTGCTGAAGGACGGCCGCGTTGATGCCAGCGTCAATGACAAGCTCACCGTGGAGGACTACATGAAGAACACGCCTAACTCGGGCCTGAAGATCGCCGCAACCACCGATGAATCCTCCGACTCCTCCATCGCCTTCCACAAGGGCTCTACTGCTCTCAAGGACGCCGTTGATGTGGCGTTGAAGGATCTCGCCGCAGATGGCTCGTTGACCAAACTGAGCGAAAAGTACTTTGGCGAAGACTTCAGCAAGTAAGCGCCGGTCACGAACCCGTTAGAGTTCAGCCATGGACTTTAATCTTTTCTGGAGTTCCTTAGGCCCCATGCTGCTGGGCGCCATCAAGGGCACCATTCCACTGACACTGGCCTCGTTTGTTCTGGGCTTGCTGATCGCGCTGGTCATTGCCGTCATGCGCATTAGCTCGAACAAACTGGCCAGTGGCGTGGGCCGGGTCTACGTCTCGATCATCCGTGGCACACCCCTACTGGTGCAGTTATTCGTGATTTTCTACGGGCTGCCCACCATCGGGGTGAAGCTCGATCCCTGGCCCAGTGCCATCATCGCCTTCTCCCTGAATGTGGGTGGTTACGCGGCCGAGATCATTCGCGCCGCTATCCTCTCGGTGCCCCGCGGCCAGTGGGAAGCCGGGCACATGATCGGGATGTCGCGCAACCAGACGCTGCTGCGCATCATCTTGCCGCAGGCCGCTCGGGTGTCCGTCCCACCGCTGTCCAACACCTTCATTTCGCTCGTCAAGGACACGTCCCTGGCATCGCTGATTCTGGTCACCGAGATGTTCCGTGTGGCCCAGCAGGTGGCCGCATTCAGCCAGGAATTCATGCTGCTTTACCTTGAAGCAGCCCTGATCTACTGGGTCATTTGCCTCATCTTGTCGACTGCCCAGACCCGCGTGGAAAAGAGGTTGGACCGCTATGTTGCCCACTAATACTGCTTCAGTTCTTCAGGTCCGTGGCCTGACTAAGGCTTTTGGTGCCAACACCGTGCTGCGCGGCATTGATCTCGATGTCCCGCGCGGCAAGGTGGTGGCGCTCATTGGCCCATCTGGGTCCGGCAAGACCACTGTGCTGCGTTCCCTTAACGGCCTTGAAACCCCCGACGCCGGATCCGTCACCATGGGTGCCCGGGACGCAACCGCAGAGTCCGCGCTCACCATTGACTTCGGTGACTCCGCCGCCTCGAAGAAGGCTCGTGCAGCTGAGGTTGCCGCGTTACGTGACCGCAGCGCCATGGTCTTCCAGCACTACAATCTGTTCCCCCACAAAACGGTGTTGCAGAACGTCATCGAGGGCCCGGTTCAGGTGCAAAAGCGCCCCCGTGCCGAAATTGTCGCCGAGGCGGAAAAGCTGCTGGCGCGCGTGGGCTTGGCCGACAAACGCGACGCCTACCCCTTTGAACTTTCCGGCGGACAGCAGCAGCGCGTGGGCATTGTGCGCGCCCTGGCTTTGAAGCCGCAACTACTCCTTTTCGACGAGCCCACCTCTGCACTAGACCCTGAACTGGTGGACGATGTTCTGGCCGTTATCAAGGAGTTGGCCGAAGAAGGCTGGACCATGGTGATCGTGACCCACGAACTCGCCTTTGCCCGGCAGACAGCGGACGAGGTGGTCTTCATGGACGGCGGCGTGGTGGTGGAGCGCGGTCCGGCCAGTCAGGTGCTACGCAACCCCCAACAAGAACGCACCCAAGCTTTCGTACGGCGCCTGCTTCACGAAAACTAACGCCGGGCGCTGCTTCTGGGTAGCCCGCTCTCAGGTAGCGCCGCTCTGAGGTAGCCGCGCTCTCAAAAGATGGGGAGTGCGCCCCATCGCCAACTGCATACTCGGTGACATAGCTTGATACAAAGCTATTCCACGCTACTGGATTGATTTTTTTATCCGGCGTATTCCGATCTTGCACAGGGGAAACACATGAGCGAACCATCCACCGCCGGCCCTATTATTTTGCGGCGCATGCAAATGAGCACCACGGCATGGACACTGCTGTGCGAATCAACCAGCGCCACCCTGGGACTACCGGCAGAAACCACAAACAGTGCAGCACCCTTAGCTAAGGAAGCCACGGCGGCGGGCTGGGCAGAACTCAATGAACTCCAGATGTCCCCGCTGCCAGGTGAGGTAACGCGGCAGTGGACGGGCGCCGTCGCACTTCTTTTGACGGCTCCCATCACGGTGACGGCGCGGGGCACGTACAACGGTGTCAGCACTACTAGTGCTGTGGGGCTGCGGGCCGGGCGCGGGCTGGCCGTCCACCAGCGGCACGTGTCGGAGCAAGGCCCGGCTGGGACCACCATCACCGGCAGCGAAGACAGCATGGAGATCACGCTGTTCAACGAGGAAAACGTGTGGGGTGCGGTGTCCCGGCTACTCCCGCCACTGGATGTAGTGCGTGCACCGGCCAAGGCTGGACCCAGCAACGCCGAACCTGCGGTGGTCCTCGGTGCGGGGACCGATCCGGCGTCGCTCCCTCCCGAGGACGCGAATATCACTCTCAGCGTCACCACGGTATCCCCCGGACTTCCACCGCGGGTATGGTCAGGCATGTGGTCGGTCCAGGGCGAGACGTTGTATTCGGTGACCACCCGCAACACGGCATCCAGCCCTGAGAATAACAGCGAAAACAGCGCTGCGGCTAACACCTCAGCCAATGGGGCGGCCCCTGAATTGCGGATGACCGAGGTGCCTGCAGGGCACATCGCCCACGAACTGGTCTTCGCCGTGGTTGGCGCCCACGACGCCTTGGCGGCAGCCGAAGCCGCCGCTGCAACCGCGCCGAGTGCGGCCGGTGCGCCTGGTGCGGCCGGTGCACCGAGTGCGCCGAGTGCGGCCGAAGATAGCACCAAATGAGCACGGGGATGCAGGGGCTTGATCCCGCGGACTGCCGTGATCTGATCAAGGTCTTGAAGAATTCCGCGCGTCAGCTGGACCAGGCAGGTGCGTTCCTGAGCCAGACTGTTGCCCACACGGGATGGCAGGGTCCGGATAGCCAGCGGTTCCGCGCGCAGTGGCCGGCCAACCGGAAACGCCTGAGCAGCACTGCCCGAGATTTGGACGATGCCGCAACGCAGCTGCTGCGCGAAATTGCTGAGCAGGAACGGGCCAGCTCCGTGGACGATGGCGGAGGCTTCTGGGACAGCATCATCGATGCTGGACAGAACCTCTGGGAGGACGTCACCGAAGGCGTCGGCGATGTTGTGGATGGTGTCGGCGATGCTGTTGACGGCGCCCTTGACACGGTGAGAGACGGGCTGAGTTGGCTTGGCGGGGAAATCATCCGGCTCCCCGCCATTAGCCCGGTGTGGAACTTCGCCAACCAGTTGGGCCATTTGAGCGTCATGGGCTTCAATATGCTCACCGGCAATCCACCGTCCGTGTCTGCACTGGCCGCCCAGGTGGGCTTGACCATAGGGGCTGGCATCAATTTCGGGGTGAACGTGTTTACCCGGGGCCAGGTGGATCTCCATATTTTTGACGACGGACGTCCCTACGCTGGGGAACCCATCCCTGTAGCTGACAACACCTCACGACCCGAACTGACGCTACCCAGCTCCGCCAGCGCCATGATTCAAAGCGTCTCCGACGCGTACGTTGCCGGAGATGTGCCGGGCACCGAGAACGGTGATATCCGCATCCTGAAGATTGAACAGCCCGACGGTAGCTTCGCGTACATAGTCAACATCCCGGGAACAGAGAATTGGGGCGTCACTGGCGGTGGACAGAGCCGGGATCTGACCAGCAACTTGATGGTCATGGCGGGCCAATCCAGTTCAGCCCAGCAAGCCGTAATCCTGGCCATGCAGCGCGCCGGCATCCCTCCGGGAGCGCCCGTCATGATCAATGGGCACAGCCAGGGCGGCATGCTGGCGATCGCCCTCGTATCGGATCCTGCCTTCATGGCACAGTACAACATTACAAACGTCATGACTGTCGGTTCACCTGTGGACGGCGCCAATGTGGACCCCCGCGTCAATATCTTGGAAGTTGCACACGCGGGCGATCTAGTCCCCCAGCTGGACCTCGGCGGCCTCCGCGCTGATGACTCAGTCCCCAGCCAACCCTCCAATGTCACCACCGTGACCATGGACAACCCACCTGCCAACGAGCAACAGGACGCTCAGTTTAGTCAGACGGGTCGGGGCATCGGAGCTGGGGTTGGTGAGGCCATAGGAAACCTTCCGGGCGGAGCTACCCCAGATCAGGCCAGCAGGGTTGTCGGCGCTGCCGGGGCGGCTACTGGCACGGCTGCCAGTGACGCCATCACGAATCATGACTTCAATAATTACGTCGATTCCATGGCCAACACCGATCGGTACACGCAAATCGCGGACTATGAAAACGATCCGTCCATGAATCCGTTCCTCACCAATGATGCGTCCCGGGTGACCGCCGTGGATGTCCCCACCGGCCGGTATGAGATTTGGGACAGGATTAGGTTAAGGTAGCCAGATGCTCAAGAAAGCAAAAACTGTCGCCCTCGTGGGGCTGCTGGCACTGCTGCTCAGCGCCTGCAACGTCGGCGGAGGTGCCAATAAAACCGGCGACGACGGCTCCGTGGCACAAAACCTCAACGTAGCCATCGCAGCTGTTCCCGGTGTGGAGTCGGTAGATTCGCGGTACACCGTGAAATCCGGTATGGGTTCCTCCGTCACAGTGAGGATTACGGCCGAGGCCGGAACCCCTTCATTGGAAACAGTCATGGAGGAGTCCTTGAGAGCGTTTGCGGGTGCCTCCGAAGGGATCAACACAACGTCAAAGGTGTCCTTCCAAGTCACCGAGGCTGGGCAGGAAAACACCATCAACCCCACCGCGCTCGGACTTCCTCAGAAGCCCAGCGTCACGCAGATCATCGCCTACGCCAACGGTGCTCAATAAACGGGGCTCAATAAACGCACTACCGATAATGTTCGCCGTAAGTTCCATGATCACCGTGGCCCCTAGCCCGTTGCAGCTGGCCCGTTGCTAGTTGATCGCCGCCCGTTCTAAGGATCAACTCTGGATTGGCGAATCGCGGCGATCCCCGCTCGCAAAGATTCAACCGCAAGAGCGAGCTCCCGGCGTCCGGTCTGGCCAACGCCAATAACATTGACAAAGGCGTGGATGTGTCCGGTAGCGATCTGCCGAGTGACAGGGACCCCTGCAGCCTCAAGCTTGTCGGCGTAGGCCAGCCCCTCATCGCGCAGCACATCAAAACCGGCAACGGCCACGTGAGCAGGCGGGTGGCCGGCAACCTCCCCTAGGAGAGGTGAGACCAGCGGATCGGTGGCTTGTCCGGGATCGCTCAGATAGCGCTCCCGGTACCAATCCATCTTGGTGCCGGTCAGGAAGAACCCTTCGCCGAACAGTTCGTAGGAGCGGTGTTTCGTGGACAAATCAGTCGCTGGGTAAAACAACAACTGGTAATCCGGTGCACCCTCTTCAAGCGTCTGGGCACACACAGCTGCGCTGAAGGTGGCGCCTGCACTATCTCCGGCCACCACAACAACATCGCCCCATTGCGGCTGCGTCCGCACCCACCGGTACGCATCCACAGCGTCTTGAAGTCCGGCTGGGAAGCGATGTTCAGGCGCCAGCCGGTAGTCCACCGAAATCACGGCCACATTCGCATGGGCGGCTATGTAGCGGCACACTGAATCCGTGGAATCGAGCCCACCCACCACCCAGCCGCCACCATGAAAGTAGACCACGGCCGCTTCCACCGGGCTGGCCGGATCATTGATATAAACGCGGGCTCCCACCGAGGCTGCACGGGTTGGAATAGTAATGCTGCGCACCTCCCCCACCGGCGTACTCAACCCCAGGAGCAAGGCCGCATCGACGGTCTGTTCCCGCGCCTGAGCCAAGGAGGGGTCGTGGGGCTCTGGGAGCGCGTTGAGCAGCCGCAACGCCATCTGCACTTCGGTGAACAACCGCTGGCCGTCAATTTCCACAGGCTTTCCGGCGATCAGCCGCTGAACGGGTTCCGGCAGCGCAGCAACAGCACGAATCAGTCCACGCGCTACGCGCATTGAAACCGCACCGACCGAAATTGCCCGGGCTGAAACTGAACTTTTCGGCATGTTTCTCTCCTCATCAGGCGCCAGAAACGCCACATCCGCACAACATCGCGCCCGGATATGTGACGCGCCCGGATATGTGAGCCGTGGCGTCAGCCCACGCGCCCAGGATGTGTGTAGACGTTTAACGTGCTGCCGCGGCTAAAGCCCACCAGCGTGATCCCTGCGGTTTGGGCCAGTTCAACAGCCAAGGACGACGGCGCACTCACGGCCGCGAGCATCGGCACCCCTGCCATCGCTGCTTTTTGGACGAGCTCAAATGAGGCTCTTCCCGACACCTGCAAGATGGTGTTATTCAAGGGGAGCTGTTTTTCCCTGAACGCTGCACCCACCACTTTGTCTACGGCATTGTGCCGGCCCACATCTTCGCGCAGCGAGAGTAGCTCGCCATCCGGGGCAAACAGCCCTGCCGCGTGAACACCACCGGTCTTTTCAAACAATTTCTGCTGTTCCCGCAGCGTGTCAGGCAATGCAGCCAGCACGGAAGCTGAAAGTAGTACCTCATCCAAGGGCGCCGCGACCCTAAAGTGTGATGACTTGTGGACCGCATCAATGGAAGCAGTCCCGCAAATTCCGCAGGCACTGGAGGTAGTGACGTGGCGTTGGGCTGCCGGCAACGGCATGGCCACATCGGGGCGCAACTGAGCTTCGACCACATTGAAGGTTTGCTGCCCGTTTTCATCCTCACCGGCACAGAACCGCAGCGAAATCAGCTGTTCCGGTTCAAAGATGATCCCTTCCGAGACCAGAAAACCTGCCACCAGATCGAAATCATCGCCCGGGGTGCGCATCGTGACAGTGAAGGACTCGTGCCCTAAACGAATTTCAAGGGGCTCCTCAACGGCCAGAGCTTCCTCGCGTATAACTCGGCGGCCATCGGTGATGCTGACCTTGGTGGCCTTGAGCCTGCGAATGAGCCGTCCCATAACATTCCTCCAATAAAACTAAAGCGTCTAAGATCAACAGTAGATGCTCCGCGATGAAGGGAACCATCATGGCTGGCAAGGCGCCGCAGGAAAACATTGACGAACAGCAACTCTCGGTGGGTAGCGTGCAGAAAAAAGCTGTAGGCATTCCAGGGATCGTGCACGCCTTGGAAATCTCCCTCAAGCAAATGGGGCCGCTGCGGTCGGTCCAAACCTTGGTGCAGATCAACCAAAAGGACGGCTTTGACTGCATGGGCTGTGCCTGGCCCGAATCCGACAAGCGGCACAAGGCAGAGTTCTGCGAAAACGGGGCCAAGGCTGTCGCCGAGGAAGCAACGAAAAGGCGCGTGCCGCCGTCGTTCTTCGCAGAGCACAGCGTCAGCGAGCTGCGCACGTGGGATGATTTCCGGCTGGGACAGCAGGGCCGCCTGACCGATCCCATGTATCTCGCCGAGGGCAGCGATCACTATGTCCCGGTCTCGTGGGAACGGGCGCTGGGGATTCTGGCCGATGAGCTCAAGGCGCTCAAAGACCCCAACGAGGCCATCTTCTACACCTCCGGGCGCACCTCCAACGAGGCAGCGTTCCTGTACCAGCTGATGGTGCGCGGGATGGGCACGAACAATCTGCCGGACTGCTCCAATATGTGCCACGAGTCCAGCGGTTCTGCCCTGACGGAGACCATCGGCATTGGCAAGGGCTCGGTGTCGCTGGAGGACATTTACGAGTCGGAGCTGATCCTGATTGCGGGCCAGAACCCGGGCACCAACCACCCCCGCATGCTCACGGCGCTGGAGAAGGCCAAGAAAAATGGGGCCATCATCGTCGCCATCAACCCGCTGCCCGAGGCCGGGCTCATGCGCTTTGAGAACCCGCAGACCATCCGTGGTTTGGTGGGTGGAGGCACCGCGCTGGCTGATGATTTCTTGCAGATCAAGCTCGGCGGTGACCAGGCGCTGTTCCAGGGGCTGGGTAAATTCCTGCTCGAGGAGCAGCGTCGCCCGGGGTCCGCGCATGCCGGCCGGGTCTTCGACACCGCGTTCATCGATTCCCACACCATGGGCCTGGGCGAGTATCTGGAACAGTTGGAGCAGGTCAGCTGGGCCGAGATTGTCAAGGCCACCGGACTCACCGAGGCGCAAATCCGGACCACCGGCGAACGCCTCTTGGCGTCCAAGGCAACGGTGGTCTGCTGGGCCATGGGCTTGACCCAGCACAAACACTCGGTGGCCATGCTGCGTGATATCGTCAACGTGCTGTTGCTCCAGGGCAACATCGGCAAGCCCGGCGCCGGTGTGTGCCCGGTCCGTGGCCACTCCAACGTCCAGGGAGACCGGACCATGGGCATTTTTGAGCGCATGCCCGAATCTTTCCACGACGCCCTCGATGCCGAGTTCTCCTTCGCCTCCCCGCGCCCCCATGGCTTCGACACCGTAGCCGCGATCGAGGCCATGCGCGACGGTTTGGCCGGTGTCTTTCTGGGCATGGGCGGCAACTTTGTCCGTGCCACTCCGGACTCAGATGTCACCGAGGCCGCGCTGGGCCGCTTGTCATTGACGGCGCAGATCTCGACGAAACTGAACAAATCGCACCTGATTACGGGCCGCTCTGCCCTGATCCTGCCCACGCTGGGCCGCACCGAGCGTGACACTCAGGCCGGCGGCGACCAACGCGTCACGGTTGAGGATTCCATGAGCGCCGTGCACGCCTCGCGCGGGCGGCTCGCTCCGGCGTCGGATAATTTGCTCTCCGAGGTTGCCATTGTGTGCCGGCTGGCCAAGCTGCTGTTTTCCTCGGACGACGGCGGCACCCGCCCAGGTGCCCCCGACGCCGACTGGGATGCCATGATGGGCGACTACAGCCTCATCCGCTCCCACATTGCGGCAGTGGTACCCGGCTTTGAGGACTTCGAAGCGAAGATCGACGTGCCCGGCGGCTTCATCCTGCCGCACGGTCCCCGCGATTCCCGCACGTTCACCACCGACTCCGGATTGGCACACTTCACCGCCAATGAACTGGAGTATCCGAAGGTGCCGGAGGGGCGGCTGCTGTTGCAGACCCTGCGCTCGCACGATCAGTACAACACCACCATCTACGGCAAGGACGATAGGTACCGCGGCATCAAGAACGGGCGCCGCGTAGTGTTCGTCAACCAGAAGGATCTGGACTCCTTCGGCATTGCCGATGGCACCATGGTGGATCTGGTCTCAGAATGGAAGGACGGCGTGGACCGCCGCGCCCCCAACTTCCGCGTGGTGGCCTATTCCACCCCCGTGGGTTGCGCCGCCGCGTACTACCCGGAAACGAATGTCTTGGTTCCCCTCGATTCCAAGGCTGACGTCAGCGGAACGCCCACCTCGAAGTCGGTAGTCATCCGCTTGGAGCCCGTGGCCTGACCCCCGTGGTCGGCTCCGGCCCCGTGGTCGGCCCCGGTGGTCGGCTCCTGCCCCGGTGGTCTGGCCCCTCGAAATCGCTGCACCTCCAGCCGCTTCGTCCATCCGTGAGAAATGGTCGCTTTGATCCGTCAAAGCGACCATTTCTCACGGATCAATTTTGCAAAGCGACCATTTCTCACGGATCGCCGCAATAGCCCCCACCTAAGTGCCTAGTTGTTTCCTCCACTGGGGCGCCACATGCTGTCCCGCCCACAAAAGCACAACACAGGGTGGAGTTCATCTCGGACCTGGCCGTCAATGGAGACATGAGAACTCCGAAGCCACTTCCATTGCACCTCCTCGGGAGACCATTTACGTTCGATCAAGCCCGACAGGCTGGTGTGAGTCGTGGCAGAACCCGGGCAACCGACCTATGGACACCATGCCGCGATGTCCGTTTGCCGAAGAACGTGGCAGTCAGTCTGATTGACAGCTGCAGAGCAATCACTGCCGTGACCCCGGGAGGTCTCATCAGCCACATCACAGCAGCCAAGCTCCATGGGTTTCGGCTCCCACTTCGGTTCATCAACACACAGGATATTCATTTGTCCAAAAACCTGGGCCGAGGCAGACCTCAGCGCACCCGAGTCGAGGGCCACGAATTATCTCTGGCGGCAACGGACTACGACATAGTTCAAGGAATTCCAGTCACATCCGTTCAACGAACGCTCTTGGATATTGCGCAGGAGCTCTCAATTGATGAACTCGTTGCTGTTGCCGACCAGATTGTTTGCGCCCACAACCGTAGCTTTGGCCCGAAAAAGCTTCCAATAGTGGACATCAGTGAGCTGCACTCTTACATTGCCCAGCACCGAGGACTTCGCGGAATACGAAAGTTGCAGGCGGCGATGAAGCTGGTCAGGGTCGGCGCCGATTCAGCACCGGAAACCCAGCTGCGGCTGTGCATCAACCACTGGGCCCTGCCTGAATTCATATGCAACTTTGAAATCAAGGACGCCGCGGGGAACCCCAAAGTTGCTCCGGACTTGTCCTGCCCTCGTTACCGCACCTGTGCGGAGTACGATGGCGGCCATCATTTAACTCCAGAACAACAAGCCAAGGACCACGACCGGAACTTCTTGACCACTTCGCTGGGATGGCACCAAAGCGTGATCAACAAGAACGACATGGGGAACGACGGTCTAGTAGCCATCACCAAAATAGCGCGAATGCTGGTTCTCGGAGGGTGGAACGATCCAAAAAATCTAGCCCGAAACTCGCTTGAAGGGCAGCTGTATGTCCGCAAGGACATCACGTGAATGCATCTCCGCCACGTCGACACCTCAACCTTCGTCGATCCGTGAGAAATGGTCGCTTTGATCCGTCAAAGCGACCATTTCTCACGGATCAATTTCGCGGTGAAGCGGTGAAGCAGTGAAGCGGTGCAGAGATCGGTTACCCGATCCAGCTGCCACTGCACAGCCAATGCAGTGACTGCTCCCAGAACGTGTCCTTGTGGCGGCTGTGAAACAGGGCGAAGTGGCCCAGCTTGCTCTCCCCGTAATCCCCCGGCAGCAGGTGGATCACTCTGGAAGCACTGTTGGGTGTATAGGAAACGGCCCGCTTCATGGCGGGGATCGTGGCATAGGGATCGTCGTTCGGTGCCAGCGCCATGATCGGCGCCGTCACGGCAGCTTGGTGGGCGCGGAGAGAATCACGTTCTGAACCGGTAGCTGCGGTCGTAAAGTCTTTGCGGGAACGAGCCCAGTCCAGGGCAACACCGGCGGGCAGGTCTTCCATAAGCCGCAGCCTCTTGGCCGGAAAATAGCCCATCACGGCAACCAACGGCAGCATGACGGCAGCACGGCCGAGGTGACCGATCTGGTGCCGCGGCGTGAGGTCACGCCAATATGCGTGCTGGGCGCCGACTGTCAGGATGCGGGAAAGACCGGCCGCATGTTCGGCCATCCCCACGCCGAAACCGCCGAAGCTGTGTCCCACGAAATTCACCGGCAGCCCGTCCGAATGCTCCAAGGCCCAGGCCAGGACCGAGTCAATATCCAGCGATCCCCAGTTGTACCAGCGGACTTTCTGCCCGCGCAACGATCCGTCGCGGGATTCACCAATTCCCCGGTAGTCGAAGGTGACGGCGGTGAAACCGTTGGTGGCCAGGAATGCGGCGTAGCGGTGGTAGTAATTTGCTTTCACTGCCGTGGCGCAGCCAATGACAACCGTCCCGAGCCGCCGGGTCCCAGGGGCCACGTCAAATACCGTGCCGTGCAGTTCCCGACCGTCGGCACACTTGAACACCGTAGCCGAAGAAGTGCTCATTTCCAGGGCAGAATCATGGAGGGTAGCAGCTCCCCCATTTTGGCGCCGTGCGGCGGAACTGCCATGACGCCGTCGGCCGCTGCGAGTCCTCGCATCATGGCCGAATCGGTGTGGGCGACGGGTGAAGCCAACCCGTAGACCAAGCGGTAAGGCATGATGCGGGTGGGTCCCTGATATTCCTTGATGGGTGAGCCGCATGGCACCTCGCTCAGCGTCGGCATGGGCAGGCTTCCGAGGCGAGCTAGCAACGGTGCACCCAAGGTCATGAGTCCCACCATGGCGGCCAGCGGGTTGCCGGGCAAGCCCACGATGAACCGTCCGTCGGGCAGCTCGGCCAGCAAGGTGGGGTGGCCTGGGCGCATGGCAATGTGCGGAATGTGAAAGGTGCCACCCATGGATTCGATGGCGGCACGTAGGAAGTCAGCGCTGGAATGTCCTGTTGCGCCGGTGGTAATAACGACGTCGGCCGGGTCGTCTTCGTCGTCGGCCAGGGCGTCCAGCATGGAGGCAAGGTTGTCGGCTGCGCGTTGCAAGCCAACCACCGTCCCACCGAGCATCTCAACCACGGAACCGAGCTGAGGCGAGAAAGCGTCGCGCACAAATCCGGGTTCTGGCAGACCCGAGGGCACCACCTCGTCACCGGTCAGGACAATCTTGACGGCAGGGCGGCCTAACACCGAGAGTTCATCGAGGCCACCGAGTGCCGCGAGTGAAACATGGGCCGGGTTCAGGGTAGCGCCTGCGGCGATCAGCAGTTCCCCTTCCGCAGCCTCCTGCCCGGCGGGGCGGATATGCTGCGCATTCTTCGGCTCACCGGGACGAGCGTCACCTCCGCGTACTAGGATCGGCAGTCCGTCGTCGTCCTTGGCAAGCTCGCCCGCTTCGCTGCGCAGCACAGCTTTAGCACCAGTAGGAATCAGGCCCCCTGTGACAATGGGGACGGCCTGTCCTGGTGCCAGCCGCCGGCCAGGCTCTGCCAGAATCCACGGAGGGCTACCCGCAATGGCCCAGCCGTCCATGGCCGAAGAGGCGTAATGCGGCATAGCAAGACTTGCGAACACGTCTGCGGCAAGTATCCGGCCCACAGCCATGCTCAGCGGAACTGTATGTGCAACCAGCGGTTCTGCCGCATGCCATGCAGCCTCCCGCGCTTCCTGCCAGGTATGTGGCAAAACTTTGCCGGGCACGGCCTCGGGTAGGACAACCTCGGCCTGTGCCCTCGAACCTCCTGCTGAATCAGCGGGCACAGTGCCAGCAGTTGGTTCCCCAGTTGCAGCGGTCGGCTCGGTAGCAGCGGTAGCAGCGGCGGCCGCGTCATCCATCATGCCGGTACTAGTTTCCCTGGGATTTTTCGCCAGCATCCACGGCAGGCGCATCCACGGCAGACGCTTCCACGGCCGGGGCCTGTGCCGCAGCCAGCTTCTTGGCCAGCCCCAGCGCAGCCTTCATGGCCACTGGTTCAGGTGCTTGGCCCGATCCCGCCGCCAAACCTGCCGCCAGCCCCGCCACAAAAGTAGTCAGAGGCGCCGCTGGACGAACGATCGAATGCGCAGCGACACCAGCAACATTCAGGACCGCGTGAATGTCCACGTCGAGGTCGCCAATTTCAAAGGCCTCCAGAAGCTTCTGGGTCCACTCTTGCAACAACTCGTCATGATTTTCCAACAGTCATCCTTCCGCACCGGCTGCTCCCGCAGCGATCCCCTGCGCACGAGCATCCGCCCAAGTGTCAATGTCCGCCGTCAGCTCTGCTGGCACGACGAGTTCCTTCATGTTCACATTAGCAACCAGCGCGAAAACCGAGGCATTCTCCAGACGGTGCGCCGCCCGCGCCGTGTCAGCCGCGGCCCGCAACTCACGCAGCGGATAGACGGCGGCCAAGGGCTGCTTCTTCCCGTCAGCCACCGCCATCACGCCCTGCCCAGGAGAACAGTCACCAGATGCATCCAGCAAAAGTCGCGCCACCGCACCGGCCCACGGCATATCGCACGCCAGAACTAGCACGTGTCCGCGATCGGCTGCCAGAGCCTCAATCCCGGCCGCAATCCCGGCCGCAGGACCGGAATACGGTGGATCTTCCTGGACTGCCATCGCCTGGCCTGCGTGTTCGGCCGTCGCCAGCCAGCCTGCAATCTTTTCTACGGGACCTACGACGGCGATGCCGCCTTGCGCTGTCGCCACACCGTCTGTTTGGGCTGGGGTGGACGCGGAAGTGAGCTGCGTTGCGGTGCTCCGGCCGGCGAGTAAGCCCACGACGGCATCAACGGTGCGTGCCAAGAGTGTTTGGCCTTCCATTATGAGCCCCGCTTTGGGTACGCCACCCAGTCTGCGCGAGAGCCCACCAGCGAGAATCAGTGCTTGCAGAGGTCTCTCTTGATCGCTAGTCATATGGCCATCGTATCGGTCGCGCCAGCGGTGGCACTCACCGGAGAATAATTGTGCACTCACTAAAAATTTGCAGGAACTACAAATAGAATTGAAGCTGTGCTCAACGGAATCACGTGGCACTGTGCACACCTTCACAGGAATCAGCATGAGCGTGAAAACAACGCAGTCGTCGTCCGAGGACGAATCGCTCCCCAACGCTCAACACGCTCAACATGCTCAAAACGCTCAACATGCTCAGGACACCCGGGACACGCTGCGCAATAGAAAGCGGGCCGCCACACGGCTGTCCATTCGCCGCGCGGCCATTGAGCTTGGCCTTCGTCACGGCTATGAGAACGTCACCGTCGAGATGATCTGTACGGCTAGTTCCGTCTCCCAACGAACGTTTTTCAACTATTTCGGCAACAAAGAGGGCGCCTACGTCAGCCCACGGAGGCCGCTGCCGACCGCAAAGCAGCACCGAGGTTTTCTCGAAGGTGGCGGGACCAGTGTTTTTGGTGGGTTGTTCGGGCTGATCTCAACAACCTTTATCGAGGCCGAGACCGATCTGGAACTGTTTCAAGCCAGGCATCGGCTCATCCACCAGACTCCCGGGCTGCTGGAGCGAGAAAAAGCCAAGATCAGCGAGACGGAAGAGATCTTTGTGGGCTACATACTGGAGCGGTTCCGCCATGACGGGCGCAGCACCACAGAAACCCCGGATCTTGAGGACGAGGCACACATCGTTGTCGCCCTCGTCTCAGGTGCCCTCCGTTTTGCCCTGCAAAAATGGGCCGCAGGAAATTTCACTGCCAACCGTGAGTCCTTGATGCAGACCACCGCTGAGCTCATCCAGCGCATCACCGCCAACGAACACTGGCCGTGAGCAGCCACTAACAGTCAGCAGCGCAGTACTCAACCACTGCCGCACCATCTCCTCACCCGGCGAGCCACCGCACAAGCCAGCACTCCTGAGCAACAGCTGAGAAACGCCGTCGAACCTTCAGCCGTACATTCATTAGAGTCATCAACCCGCAGCCGCCCGCACCTCACACGGCCGCTAGGAAAACATCATGACGTCAACTACTAACACCGTGGATCAACTCCCAACGTCCGACCGCCGCAGCATCCTCCTCGTTTTCGCAGGGCTGATCCTGACCATGCTGCTGGCGTCGCTGGACCAGACCATCTTCAGCACCGCGCTTCCCACGATTGTTGGCGAGCTCCATGGCGTCAATCTCATGCTGTGGGTCATCACCATTTACATTCTCGCCTCCACCATCATGCTCCCCATTTACGGGAAGCTGGGTGATCTCCTAGGACGCAAAGGCCTGTTCATCGGCGCGATCTCCGTCTTCATCCTCGGTTCAATCGTGGGTGGTTTTGCGCAGGACATGACGTGGCTGATCATTGGCCGCGGCATTCAGGGGTTGGGAGGTGGCGGTTTGATGTTGCTGTCCCAGGCCATCATTGCCGACGTGGTCCCTGCCCGTGATCGCGGACGGTACATGGGCATCATGGGCGGCGTGTTTGCGGTGTCCTCGGTGGCTGGTCCGCTGCTAGGCGGCTGGTTCACTGACGGTATCGGTTGGCGGTGGGGCCTCTGGATGAACATCCCCTTGGGCCTGCTGGCCATTGTTTCCGCCGTGTTCTTCCTGCGGCTGCCCGCCCATCCCAAGGTTAAGGCCCGTGTTGATGTGGCTGGCATGGCATTGTTGGGTATCGCATCAACGCTCTTGGTTCTAGTGAGCACCTGGGGAGGGACAAAATATGCGTGGGCTTCGGTGCAAATCATCGGCATGGGTGCCGGCACTATTGCTGCCGCTGTGCTGTTTGTCTGGGTAGAGAGCAAAGCCGATCATCCCATCATGTCTTTGCACTTGTTCAAGGACCGCAATTTCAATCTGACGACGGCGGCCGGCCTCATCACCGGGATTGCCATGTTTGGGACGCTGGCCTATATGCCCACATTCCTGCAGATGGTGACCGGCGCCAATGCCACGCAGGCGGGTTTCTTGATGATTCCCATGATGATGGGGTTGCTGGTCACTTCGATAGCTTCGGGACAATTGGTCAGCAGAACCGGACGGTACAAGTGGCTGCCCATCACGGGGATGTTCATTGTGGCCGGCGCCCTGATCCTGCTCTCAACCATGACCGCTAGCCTGCCCGTTTGGATCATCTGCTGCTACCTGGCCATCATGGGCATCGGGCTGGGCACCTCGATGCAGATTCTGGTGCTGATTGTGCAAAACCAGTTCCCGAACTCCCAGGTGGGCATGGCGACTGCGTCCAGCAACTACTTCCGTCAGATTGGCGCGTCGTTGGGATCAGCCGTGGTGGGCAGTCTCTTTGCGCACCGGTTGGCAACGCTGCTCACGGAGCGGATTCCTGCGGGTAGCTCTGGTGCGCAGGGTTCCGGCAGTATTAACTCGCTCACGCCCGCCATTGTTCGGGGGCTTCCGGAACAGTTGCGCCACATTGTGGTTGGGTCCTACAGCGATGCGCTGACACCAATTTTTGTCTACATGGTGCCGTTGCTGCTGTTAGCCGGGCTCTTGTTGCTGTTCGTCAAGGAGATCCCGCTGGCCACAAGCATCAACCGGGGCGGGCCGCTGGAAGGGGTTGAGGCTTCAGAAAGGTCCCAGGTGGACGGTTCCGCAGCCCGGGAAGCCACTAACCTTTTGGATAGCCTGTACGGCGCGACGTCGCCATTGATACGGAAGGTGCAGTCATAGTGGCCCAGCCCGGGGTTGGCGGCTTCGGGGATCCGGGCCGGACGGGGACGATCGGCCGCCACGCCAAGGTGCAACGAGCTAGAACTCAAGCAGGCGAGTAGATGCACCGTTAAATGCCAAAGCCCCGTCAAAAGACAGGGCTTTGGGCACAAAAGCTGGTATTACTTAGTGACCCACAGCAATGAAGACGGGAGCGGAAGCTCCATAAATAGAAACTCCTGCGATCTTAGTGGTTCCCTGGTAACCGCCGTGAACTGCCTGGCCGTTGCCAATGTAAACAGCGATGTGGGCCAGACCCACGCCACCGTCTGCATAGTAGATCAAGTCGCCGGGCTGTGCTTCGCCCTGAGATACTAGACGGCCCTTGTTCAGGTAGTCACCGGGCCAGCCAACCCAGGAAATCCCAGCGGCAGACAGAGCGTTGCGAACCAGCGCGGTGCAGTCCTGGCCAATTCCGAGCTGACCCAAGGCAGCACTGGCAATGATCGCGCCAACGCCACTCGGGGCTACAGACTGGGTTGCAGCCGGCTCAGGCGTTGAGACCGTTACGGCCGGCGCTGCGGCCGGTGCTGCGGCCGGTGCTGCTTCAGCAACCGGAGCTGCAACTGCAACTTCACTGGACTGCGCCTCTACAACTACCGGCTCTTCAATGACAGGAGCCGGGGTGGAGGTGATGGTGGGTGTAGCGAAGGAAATCTTCACCGTGGAAGCTGCCGTGATGGCGGAAGCGAGTTCCGTGTTCAGGTTCAGCGTTGTGGCACCGTCCGAAGCGCGCTCCACTGTGGGAGTTGCGGCGTTTGCGGCGATACCGGAAGTCAGTACAAGCCCTGAAGCTGCTGCGATGACAGCAGCCTGACGACCAACCCCGCCGACATTGAAACTGACGGCTTTCGTGAGGGTGGAGATCGGACTGGTCTTAACAACCTCGGCGCGGTGGCGCCCGAGGGCAGTGTTTGAAGCCAAGAAGGATTCCTCTCCCAAAGCCTGCGAGGTAAGCTGTCGGATTCGGATGGGAGTCACCCGGCCGCTCCACGTTGTCCCACCCAAGGAATTTCTTCCCTGCCAGTGACTGAACGCTTCGCGGCTTCACCCCTAGGGTTTCGCAAAACCGCTGCGAATCCCGATTATTGGTTCCCCCGCCCCTGCCAGACGATTGATACGAACGGACCATGAGTAGTGGCAGAGCTAGGCAATCGACTCATGGGCGCCGACTTGATTCGAAGTTGGCGCGATTACGACGGTACAACAGTTTTTTCTCAATGTCACGTTCAGGTCACGGTCGTGTGACTAAGTCGTAACTATGGAGGCCCTGTGGAGGACTTACAGCCAACCCTTAGGATCGACAACTTCGTCGTCGATGATGACCTCGAAATGCAGATGGGGGCCGGTAGAGGCGCCTGTGGAGCCACTGAGGCCCACAACATCTCCGCGTTCAACCTTCTGGCCAACCTGCACCAGATTGGCGCTCATGTGGTTGTACGAGGTTGAGAGGCCGTTGCCGTGGTCGATAACCACGCGATTGCCACCACCGAAGTCATGCCAGCCCGAGAAGGTAACGGTTCCACCAGCGGCGGAAAGTACTTCTGTGCCGCTTGCGACGGCGTAGTCCTGGCCGGTGTGACGCTCATCGATCTGGCCGGTGATGGGGCTGATGCGGTTACCAAAGGGTGAACTCTCAACCAAGGTCAGCAGGGGTGCCGAGAGGGTCCCTTTGGAAGCCTGGGGCGTCACGTTGGAGGCGTTGACCTTGAGGGTTTCTTTGAGCTGACCATCAGGGTTCAAGGCACTGCCGATTTCCGGAGTGGCGAAGGTGATGGGGATCTGCGCGCCTGCTGTGACCAGTGTTTCCGCGGAAACAGCTGCTGCAGTATCGAGGTGAAGGTCTTCGGAAACCTGCGTGGAAGGAAGCGTGACAGCCAGGACTAGACCCGTGGCCGCCATGGCTACGCCCATTTTTTGGCCGGCGCCGCTGGCGACTCCGGCACGCAGCAACTGGGCTACTGCACTACTTGTTGGGGCACTTGCACGCTCTGCGGCAATTGCTTCCCGGCGACTACCGGGTACTGACAACAGCTCATGAGTTGCCAACGAAGACGCACGACGGCGTCCCCGCACTTTGACCTCTGACACTAAAAACCTCTCTCGATAAAGCACCTGCGAAGTTAGCTGTCGGATTCGGATCAGAGAGTGTAACTTTTGATCCGGCCCACGCTCTTTTGACACAGGCATAGCCAAGGCGCAGTCAGCGTTGGAGCTGCGTCATAGGTGTTGCGAGTGTTGCATTTCGAGTGTGGGCTTCACCCCAAGACGGACCCATGGTCCGTCAAAAGTGGTTCCCCCGCCCTTGCCTAAATGATTACTGTCCGTGCTGCGAAGGCAAGGTTCGGTGTCGCAGTACGGTAACGCTTTGGTTACAGCGTCATATGTTTACTATACGGTACAAGCGGTAAACGTAATAATTCCGTTATCTTATTCATCAATAGTGCAGTGTCAAAAAACGCCGTTAGCCCAAGGACACGAAAACGTGCGATGCGACCTCTGGCGGAAGCTCCAATGCGCCCTCAATTCCTGGCACCCGCACGGAGATGTACTCCCCCACTTGTCCCAAGGAAATCCGGGCCCCAGGGCGTAATCCACCCTCATCCAATTGGAGCAGGAGTTCAGGGTCCACCTGTATCCGTTCGGACAGCCTGTGAATGATCACTTCTTGGCCGACTGTGTAGCCACTCATGGCCTCCACCAATGTGACCAAGCCCGCAGCAAAAACGGGAGCTACCTCACCTCCCAGCTCTTCCAGACCCGGGATGGGGTTTCCGTACGGAGATTCATTGGGACGTCCCAGCAGGTCAAACAGACGCTGTTCAACCCGCTCACTCATGACATGTTCCCAGCGGCAGGCTTCTTCGTGCACAAAGGCCCAGTCCAGCCCAATCACATCTGAGAGCAAACGCTCCGCAAGGCGGTGCTTGCGCATGACCCTCGTTGCCTTGTCGCGACCCTCGGCTGTCAGCTCCAAGTGCCGATCACCGGAGACGATGACCAGGCCATCGCGTTCCATGCGTCCAATGGTCTGGGAAACGGTAGGACCCGAGTGGTGCAGGCGCTCGGCAATACGCGCCCTCAAGGCGACAATGTTCTCTTCTTCCAACTCCAGGATGGTACGCAAGTACATCTCAGTTGTGTCGATCAGATCAGCCACGGCAATGACCTCCTGTTATTGGGCGAGTTTTATGGCAGTAAGCATCGTCTCTACGTTAGCCTGCTTGCGCCCTTGCGGGGAAACCCGACAGGACTAGAAGGGGTCCACATGAAGATTGAAAGAAGAGCTGAACTGGCGCAGTTGTATTAAAACCCCATATTGCGGGACTGATGTCTTGCATTTGTCGTGTATTTTCTTCTGCGCGCACTTCTACGGCAGAATTGGCAACAGCCCTTGGCTCAAAACACAACTTCCATCGCTTAATTTTGGAGCAACTCGTGAGCGAATCCACGCCCCTCACCATCCCTGCCAACCTGCGCCCGGTCGACGGCCGCTTCGGCGCTGGTCCCTCCAAGATTCGCCCCGAGCAGGTCGCGGCGCTCTCCGAGGCCGGAGCAGCCCTACTCGGCACCTCCCACCGTCAGGCACCGGTCAAGAACCTCGTGGGCGATGTCCGCAGCGGTTTGAAGCAGTTTTTCAACGCACCCGATGATTATGAAGTGATCCTCGGCGTTGGCGGCTCCACCGCGTTCTGGGATGTAGCAACCTTTGGTCTCGTAGAGAACAAGGCCCAGCACCTTTCCTTCGGCGAGTTCGGCTCAAAGTTTGCAGCCGCCACCGATAAGGCCCCGTTCCTGGCTGCTTCCTCCATCATCAAGGCTGAGCCCGGCACCCGCCCGGTGTCCATTGCTGAAGCAGGCGTCGATGTCTACGCGTGGCCCCAGAACGAAACCTCCACCGGCGTTGCTGCCCCGGTGCAGCGCGTTGCAGGCGCCGACGATGGCGCACTGGTTCTGATCGATGCGACCTCCGCAGCCGGCGGCCTGGCCGTTGATGTGAGCGAGAGCGATGTCTACTACTTCGCACCCCAGAAGAACTTCGCCTCCGACGGCGGCCTGTGGCTCGGCTTGTTCTCACCCGCAGCCCTTGAGCGTGCAGCACGCATTGCCGCCTCCGACCGCTGGGTTCCGGACTTCCTGAACCTCAAGACAGCCATTGACAACTCCCTGTTGAACCAGACGTACAACACGCCTGCGCTCTCCACGCTGGTTACCTTGAACAACCAGGTCCAGTGGCTCAACGACAACGGTGGCCTTGACTTCGCCTCGGCACGCACGGCTGATTCCGCTGGCCGCTTGTACACCTGGGCCGAAGAATCGGCTGTCGCTGCCCCGTACGTCGTGAACCGCGAAGACCGCTCCAACGTCATCGTCACCATCGACTTCGACGAATCGGTCGACGCCGCCGCGGTTGCCAAGGTGCTGCGTGCCAACGGCATCGTGGACACCGAGCCTTACCGCAAGCTGGGCCGCAATCAGCTTCGCATCGCCACCTTCGTGGCGATCGATCCCGAAGACGTCACCGCACTGATCAAGTGCATCGACTACGTCATTGAGAACATCTGATTCCTAAGCACCACAAGATAAGGCCGCTACCCGTTCAGGGAAGCGGCCTTATCTTTTGCCTAGAACCTTGTGGCTGGCACCTTCTAGCACCTTGTGGCTGCCCGAGTTTGTCCCCTTATGTGAGGACCGAGCCCAGATGTGTTTTAGTTGTTCCCGACTTCGCCGTCAGCCTCGTCCGGCTCGCCGTCAGCGTCGTCAGCATCGTCATCGAAACTAGCGGCGTCGCCATCAGTAGCCCCGGCATCGTCTCCGGATTCACCAGTGGTGGCGTCAGCTTCGGCGTCGTCCGCTTCCGTTGAGGCCACCTCGGCGGCGGCGTGCTCCTCGTCCTGCTGGTCCTCGGGACGAACCCGCTCGGCCCACGGTACCCATGCCGGCGCCAGCACGGAGTCCTCGGTGGGCAGCATGCCGACCTCGTTGACCGTGGATTCCTTGCTGCGCGAAACACGGCTCAGCGAGGCGAACCAGACCCAGCCCGAATAGCCGGGCTGAAGGGACTCGAACAAGTGGGTCACGCACCGGACGCCTTCGCTGCGCGCGCCAAGGTGCTTACCGATGGCCCAGTCACTGGCAATACTCGCCACGGCGTCCCGTGCAGTGTCCACGTCGGCCGCCAGGAAAGCATCAGGCTTGCCCACCCGCCACATCGGAACGCCGGGAAGTGGCGCGGAAACGGTTGCTTCTTGGGCATCTGTGGGACTGGAAATTTCGGTCATGATGGGCACCGTTACGCGTCGAAGTTGTCGGCAACCTTGCGCAGCGCAGCAGCAATCTTGCTTGCGTCACCGTCAGGATATTTGCCGTTATTGAGGGAACCAATCGAGTGCTCAAGCAGCGAGACCAGGTCCTGGACAATCGGTGCCAGGTCGCGGGCAGGCATGCGCTTAGCCTTGGCCACGGAGGCGCTGCGCTCAAGAATCTTTGCCGCCATGGCCTGGGCACCCTTGCGTCCGTCAGCCACACCAAATTCCATGCGCATGCCGGGCTTGATATCGCCGGCGTCGGCGGGCAGGGCGTTGGCTCGCAGGAAAACCTCACGGCCGTCGTCGGCCGCAATGATGCCGAAGCCCTTTTCGTTGTCGTACCACTTCACTTTGCCGATAGGCACTTGCTTACCCCTTATAAGTTGAAAGTCGCGAACTGCTTTCCATGCCTGTGCGGTTGCTCTACGCCGTTCCCGGTCCCGGGAATCTGGCGGGCGGTGCCTGCAGCAGCAGGTTGCGCAGTTCTACTGGGTACTAGGTTACCGTGTCGGCGAAACCCGTGCGGCTTTGTGCCTCACCTGTCCGCTGTTAGCGTTATGTTCATGAGCCCCCATTTTTCCGCCCCACAACGCCTCAACCGCGGTTGGCAGCTGTTCAATTACACCGCCATGGCGCTGGCCCTTGCCGCCCTGATCGCCTTGATCGTGGTTTTGGTCAGCAAATGGGTTGGCGGCACCCCATGGCCCGGCTTCAACTGGATCGCCATGATCGCCCTCCCCGCAGCATTTCTGATGATGGGCACCAGCGTCTTGTACGCCGTGGCCGCCCGCCGCCGACTCTGAGCCGCCCGCCCCACCGTTCCTTGGGCACTTTGCAGGAGTTTGCCACCAGTCTCGCAGTCCGCAGCGACGCGGACTTGCTCCGGCTTTTCGCCCGGCGTCCCGACGCGATCACTCCCCCGGTAGCCACCTTCGCGGATCTCGCTAGCCGGCTCTCCACCGCGGCCAGCATCAATGCAGCGCTCGATCAGCTCGGCCTCCCGGCGCTGCGTGTCCTAGCCGAGCTGCCTGTTGGCGGTTTGCTTTCCGAGGGTTTGCCGGAGCTCAGTCAACTCCACGAGCTCGGCCTCCTTCTCCGGGCGGATCCCGCCGCTCTTCCTGCCCTAGTTCCTACCCGCCTTCCCGCCCTGAGGCACGACGCCGGCACGCACCTCTTCCAGCCCCTCACCGCTGTGACACTTTCCTTGGGCAGCGAGGACTCGCCTCCCGTCAGTGCTCTTCCCGTTCTCCCCGGTTTTCCCGATTTTCCCGGTTTTTCCGAGGTACCTCAACCACGCCTGTCTCCTGTTTCCTCCTCAATGCGCGACAACGCTGTTGGCAGCGCGGTCGAGACGTTAGTGCGCACCATGAGCGAATTGTTGGAGGTGGCCGGCGGCGCCGGCAGCAGCCTCGCCGGGCTGCGGGCCCCTGGACTGACCGTTTTGCGAGATGGCACCCTCGGTGTCCGCACGCTGCGTGAGCTCTCGAAAGCCTTGGGGCTCGACGCACCAACCGTGGGCTTCTATCTAGAACTAGCCGCAGCCGCCGACCTCTTATCCTTTGACGGCTCTGGTCGCTGCTGGCGCGCTGATACCCTGCACGGCCCTGCCGCGAAGTGGAGCTCGTTGGAGAGAGCCGAGCAGTGGTTTGTCCTCGTTCGCTCATGGCTGGACAACGCCCGGCCACCCTCAGCGCTTCTCAATGCGCTGGAACCCTACGATCCTCCCCGGCAGGCGCGGCAATGGCGCCGTCAGCTAGTAACAGTTATGGCCGCTCTTACGGCTGGCTCTGCGGCATCAAGCTCACCAGCGCCTGACGTGCACTCGGTCCTCGATGCCTTGAGCTGGCACCATCCGCGGCAGACTGCAGCCCTGAGCCACGAACTTCCGGATCTTTTGTGCGAACTGGAATGGCTCGGAATCACAGGCGCTGGCGCCCTCAGTGCCCCGGGCCGGGCAGCCGCCAGCGGTGAGGCTGCGTTGGCTGACGATGCCGCTCTGGCTGAAGCAGCTCTGGCGATCGCCGCCATGCATGCCTTGCTGCCCGCTCCCGTGGACCACTTCGTGCTGCAGGGTGATCTCACGGCCATCGCACCGGGTTTTCTGGTCCCGGGCATCACCTCGAAACTCAAGCTCATGGCACTCCCCGAGGGTCGCGGTGCTGCCGGAATCTTCAGATTCAGCCAGCAATCGCTGGAGTTCGCCGCAGCCTCTGGCCTGAGCCGTACCGCTGTGCTCGATTTCCTCCAACAGCATTCAAGCACAGCTGTGCCACAATCTTTGGCGTTCCTCATTGCCGAGGTCTTCCGCAGCAATCATGACCCAAGCTCATCAACCCCACCGTCCCCGGCAGCAGCCCGGCGACAGGTGGCGAAACAAATTCAGCCGGGCTACGGCGTCGTCCATGAAGACCCAGAGGCCTTAGCGCTGGCACAGTTAGAGCGTCTGCGCAGTCAGCCTGTCTGGGCGAACGATGGGGTGGGCGAATCCGGGCCAGCACTGGTCATGGAAGAACTACGGCGGGCGCTGGGGCTCGGCGATCTCCTCAGGGTACGGGTTGTGGACGGCACCGGGGAGATTGAGGAACTGCTGCTGCGGCCGGTGTCGTTGGAGGCGGGGACGCTGCGAGCGAGACTGTCGGGCGCAAATCGAGAGCGGCGGCTCAGCATTCACCGGATCATCTCGGCGGCCCCGGCACGGCAGGACGCTGAACCCCAACTCAAAGAACCTCAGCTCACAGAACCTCAGATCGCAGACCCGGACCACGCAAATACACCTGCCACCAGCACATCTACCACCAGCAAGGAGCGTCATGGCTGACGGACCGTTGATCGTTCAGAGCGATAAGACCATCCTCCTGGAAGTGGCGCATGCGGAGGCCGAGGATGCCCGGCATGCCATTGCGTCGTTCGCTGATTTGGAACGCGCGCCCGAGCACATGCACAGCTACCGGATTACACCGTTGGGGCTGTGGAATGCGCGGGCGGCAGGGCACGACGCCGAACATGTGGTCGATACACTGCTGCGTTATTCCCGCTACCCCGTGCCGCATCCGTTGCTGCTGGACATTGTGGAGATCATGGCGCGGTATGGCCGGCTCCGGTTGGAGAATGACCCCACTCACGGTTTGGTACTGCGCAGCGATGACGAGTTGATTCTGACGGAAGTGGCGCACGGCAAGAAGGTGGCGGCGTTGCTCGGCGCCCGCATTGATCCGCTGACGGCGGTGGTCCATGGTTCGGCGCGAGGTGAGCTCAAGGCCTTGCTGTTGCAGGCGGGCTGGCCCGCGGAGGATCTGGCTGGATACGTCGATGGCACCGCGCACCTGATTGCGCTGACGGATGACGGCGATAGCGCTACCAACGCTGAGCTGCCCGCCGAGACCGCCGATGCTGTGTCCGCCAGTGACGCAGCCGCCGGTGACACCGCCAAACCCAAAACCCCGTGGACGTTGCGGCCGTACCAGCGCCAGGCTGTGGAGAATTTTTGGGCTGGCGGTTCGGGCGTCGTGGTTCTACCGTGTGGTGCGGGCAAGACGATTGTGGGTGCTGCCGCCATGGCCGCCTCGGGGACCACCGTCCTGATTCTGGTCACCAACACACTTTCCGCGCGGCAGTGGAAGGCCGAACTTCTCAAGCGCACCACCCTGTCCGAGCACGAAATCGGCGAATACTCCGGGGCTGTCAAGGAATTGCGTCCGGTCACAATTGCCACCTATCAGGTGCTCACCACGCGCCGCAACGGCATGTACACGCACCTGGATCTGCTTAACGATCACGATTGGGGCCTGCTCATTTACGATGAGGTACACCTGCTGCCGGCCCCTATTTTCCGGATGACCGCGGACCTTCAGGCCCGTCGGCGGCTGGGACTGACCGCCACCTTGGTGCGCGAGGACGGCCGCGAAGGCGAGGTTTTCGCCCTGATCGGCCCCAAACGCTATGACGCTCCGTGGAAAGATATTGAGGCTCAGGGCCATATTGCGCCAGCCGATTGCGTTGAGGTTCGTGTGGATCTGAGCCGTGCCGAGCGGCTCGCCTACGCGACTGCGGACGACGGCGGGAGGTACCGAATGTGCGCCACCTCCCCTGCCAAGTCTGTGGTTGTGCAAGCCCTTGTGGTGTCCCATCCGGATGAACAGATTCTGGTGATTGGGCAGTATCTGGATCAGTTGGATGAATTGGCTGCGGCACTGCGGGCTCCGCTGATCACCGGCAGCACGAGCGTCAAGGAACGCCAACGTCTATTCGAGGAGTTCCGGCAGGGCCAGATTTCCGTGCTGGTGGTCTCCAAGGTGGCGAACTTTTCGCTGGACCTGCCGGAGGCTTCCGTGGCCATTCAAGTCTCCGGGGCTTTCGGTTCCCGGCAGGAAGAGGCGCAGCGATTGGGTCGGCTCATGCGTCCCAAGGCCGACGGCCGGACGGCTCGTTTTTACACCGTCGTTGCCCGCGATACCGTGGACTCCGACTTTGCCGCCAAGCGCCAGCGCTTCCTCGCCGAACAGGGCTACGCCTACAGAATTGTGGACGCTGCGGACATCGCCGGGCCTCTCGACTGACCGACTGACCGACTGACCGTCCGACGCTATCGCGGCAATGTCGGCTTTTCCGGCAACGCTATCGCGGCAATGTCGGCTTTTCCGGCGACGCGATCTCACTGGGATCCAATAAATATGCCCGGCAACCAAGAGCGCATTCGCTCCCGCCCAACTCCGCCCGCGCAGACCCCTCTCCGTAGCACCCGCGCAGGAGTAGGATCAAAAAATGCGGGATTCTCCGCAGTTCGCGTGGACCGTTTGGAGACGCCATGAACACCGAGGAGTCAGTTGCCGCCCACTACGGACGCAGCAACGTAGAAGACCAATTATTGGGAATCATCAAGGCTGCCGGCGGGAACCCGGAGAGTTTCGCCCCGGCTGATCTACAGGGCGCGGACCAACTCCATATCGGCGGCGCGGCGGCCACAACCCGCGTTGCCCACCGCGCCGGCATCAACGCTGGCAGCCATGTGGTGGATCTGGGCTCAGGCACGGGCGGGGTAGCCCGCCATGTGGCGCACGACTTCGGCGCCACGGTCCACGGCGTGGACCTGACACCAGGATTCGTGGACGCCGCCCGCTCACTCACCAAGCGCACCGGACTATCCGGGCAGGTTGCGTTCAGCCAAGGCAGTATTTTGTCCTTACCCTTTGACGCGGACTCTTTCGACATCGCACTCATGATCCATGTGGGCATGAACATCCAAGACAAGGACAAGGTCTTCGCCGAGGCCGCCCGTGTCCTTCGCCCCGGCGGCATTTTTGCCGTGTACGACATCATGCTCCTCGGCGGCGACATCGAACCCTATCCCCTGCCCTGGGCGCTCACACCGGAGACCTCCTTTGTGCAACCGCCCCTGGCCTACAGCGACGCGCTGGCCCAAGCCGGTTTTGACGTTGACCAGGAAGCCAAAGCGCTGGCAGAAGGAATTGCATTCTTGGAGAAGGCGCTAGCCTCCGGAGGCCCCGTTGGCGTCGAGGCCGGAGCCATGTCCAACCTCCTCACAGCTTTCAAATCTGGGCTTCTTGCTCCGGTGGAGATTTACTCCCACCTCGCCTGAAAATCCTCCTAGTCCGATAGAACGGCCCCCTCTTACGCCAGCCCCGTTAGAACAGAACTCGCAGCCCGCCCAGCGTGTGCGCAAGCTGCGGATTCCCCGAAACTGTGCTGATGCCCATGGTCGGAATCCGCCCGGACAGGCTGCGACACAGTTCAAGTTCGACGGCGGGTCCCTCACCCCACGCTGTGGCTGCGTCCCGCACAATTTGGGCCATCACCACGGCATCCATGTCAGTGGCGAAGCGCTGCACCCCGGTAGCCCTCGCCAGATCGAAGCCATGCATCTAGGCGTCGCGCAGATAGCTCACATTGAAGAGGTAGCCCAAACGCAGCGGCACATTTCCGGGTCCCATGGTGGCGTCCACGGGAATCCCGGCCAGAAATGCGGGAAAACTACCTACCCGCTTGGCCACCCTGGCAATGTTGGCCCGGTACTGCTGGCACAGCTCCGCAGAAGACAAGCCTGCGTGGTCCTCAATTTGCACTTGGTTGGCGGCGTCCAGGAGCGAAAGGTGAGGGTGCCGGCGTCGTCCGTGTTCCCGGCGTCAGAGAACAGTGGGCACGCTGAGCAGATCTTCTTGGGCACCCAACAAATGCGCTGCCACATCTCGAACCGTCCACCCCGTGCATTCAGTATCCAGCTGCCATTGTTCGGGAGTGAGCGCCTCGAGGGCATCACCCACAGCTCGCATGACGGTTGGGTAGGTGGCGCCCGCATCGGCCTTAGTTGAGCTGGAAACGGTGGCGGCATTGACGGTGGAATTCATGGCGGTCTCCCTCAGGGAGTGTAGTGGGCCAGCCACATGGCCAGCGCGGGGTCCAGCAGCCGGGCGTACCGGCCATCCTCGGGTCCGGCCTGGGGCTCATTGGCTAATTGTTGAGAGACGACGCCGGCAACCACCGAGGTGAACAGCAGCACGGCCTCCTCGGTGGCGGCTTCCGGGATGAGCCGGCCCCGCTCGACGGCGAGCACCAGTAGGGCTCGCAATGAGGCAATTATGGCGATGCTTGGCGCGAAGGCCTGCGCCGAGGGTTCGAAGCCCGGCACTGGCCGCCAGTGCAGCAACTGGGCACTGACGGGATTCCGCAGCGACCAGTCCACATAGGCGCGGGCCCCGGCAGAGAGTGCAGCCACGGGATCATCGTGGACTCGGGGGTAGTCCTGCCCACGGCGCGGGCCACGGCGGAGAGCGACATGCCTGCCACTCCGCCGCGAGCCATCAGCTCGACGGCGGCGGCGAGAGTTGGACGGTTCCGGGTCAGCCGCTCCACCGGATGCATAGGGGATCAGGCGCCCAAGATAATACTGACAGCACCACCGGACGGCGGGTTGCCCGAGACCGCTGGGCCCGGCGTGTAGCCGCGGGGGCAGTCGGTGGTGGTGGAGGTGTCGATCGATGGATCTTGTGCTTGGTCAGGTCAGGTCTGGTCTGGTCTGGTCTGGTCCATCATGCCGCCAGCCAGCACCGGAGTCCCCACAACGGCGCCGATGCGAGAGAGTCCATTGACAAGTACATTCCTTCGACCGACCGTTTTTGCGACAGGCTTTGGGCGACCTTAGCAGCGGATTCCAGACGTGTTACTTGGCAGTGGATCAGGGTCCATGGCGGGGGTTATTAGGAAACGCTTGCAGATTCGACACCGGCACTCCCCACGTCCGCCACCCAGGCCGCATGCAGGGCGGCGAGCTCGGCGGCAACTGTTGCCTCGGCGTCGTACAGGTTGGTGGTCTCGGCAGGATCCTGCGCCAGGTTGGACAGGAAGTAGCCGCTGCCGGGCTCGGCATGCTCCACGTCGCGAATGGCCTCCGCCACGGGCGAGCCGGGTTCCACCCAGTGCAACTTCCAGTCGCCGCGGCGCACCGACCACTGCCAGCCGCAATCCCAGTGCAGGGCCTCGTGTCCGTCGGTGGCGAGCAGGTCCCGGCCGTCGCTGTGGGCGTAGGCGGCAGGGTTGGCACCGGCGGCAGCCAAGGCCGTCGGGAGGATGTCCATGGAACTCGTGAGTCCCTCGCGGACGACGCCGGCGGGCACCCGGTCCGGCCAACGCAGCAGGAACGGCACGCGCACGCCGCCCTCCCAGAGCGTGTACTTGGTGCCACGCAGGGGCAGGTTGACCCCGTAGTTGCAAGTGGAACCGCCGTTGTCCGTCAGATAGACCACGATGGTGTCTTTGGCCAGGCCAAGCGCGTCGAGTTGGTCCAGGATGAGTCCGATCTGCGCGTCCATGAGCTCCAGCTGTGCCAGGTAGTAGGCCCGGCCGTTTTCCAGGTGTGGGCTGATGGCGCCGTCATACCAGTCAAGGTATTCGCCGGCGCCCGGGTTCCAGTCCTCGTAGGAGGGGAGGCCGCGCTTGGCGAGCTCCTCGGCGGGAAGCTGCCAGCAAAAGTTGTGGACGGCGTTGAACGCCACCGTGGCAAGGAAGGGCTTGTCCGCGTGCTCGGCCACGAAGGCCCGGGTCCGCTCGCCAATGGCGTCGGTCAGGAAGCCCTCCAGTGCCTGCGGCTCTTCCCCGTTCCACAGCGGCTGAACGGCCATGGGGACTGCCGCCTCGCCATACTCTTCCACCGACTCTTCAGAGTGGTGGAGGTAGTTGAGCCGGCCCATGGACTCCCCCGCCAGCCCGTAGAAGGACTCGTCGTAGCCGTGCTGCGGCGGAGTGCCTCGGTCCCCGTGGTGTTCGGTGCCGTAGTGGACCTTGCCGAAGTAGCCGGTGGTGTAGCCCTCGTTGCGGATCAGCTCGGCGATGGTAGGAACCTTCTCCGGACAGATTTCCGAGTCGGTGAACCAGCGTGCACCCCACCGCTGCTGGTAGCTGCCAGCCGCCAGTCCCGCCCGGGACGGCGAACAAATCGGCGCCGTCACGTACGCGTTGGAATACGACGCCCCCTCCCGGGCCAGCCGGTCCAGTGCGGGTGTGTCAACATCGTCCTGGACACCCAGGATGGAACGGTCAGCATAGCCGTGGTCGTCGGAAATGATGACCATGATGTTCGGGCTGTTGGGCTTGCGCTTCGTTGCGGCGGTGGGCATGACTGCTCCTATACAAAACGGGGGACGTACATGGGGATGCGGTTTTAAGCGCCCGGGCGTTCAAGCGCCCAAGACCTGCTTGAGCGATTCCAGTGCTTCGGCAACGGGCGGCAGCTGCGGATGCCAGGCGCGTTCCCATTCCAGTGAGACCCACGGGTCGGCGATGCCGTGCGCCGCGGAAATCCCAGCCACCAGCTGCCTCATGTCCAGCAGCGGCAGCTCGCCGTCGCCGGGCAGTGTGAGTGTCACGGTGTTGGTGCCCGGATTCCGCACGCCGTCCTTGTACTGGGCATAGGCCAGCGAGTCCGCTAGCAGCTCGGCCGTGCGCGCGGGCGTCTCGTCATGACGCCACGGATGCATCAAGTCCCAAATCACCTTGACCGGCGCATCCTGCTCAACATGGGCCAGAATGCGCACAATGTCGGCGGCACGCGGGTGTGAATCGTGCGTTTCCAGCAGCATGGTGACCCCCCGCTGCCTGGCCCGCTGCGCCGCGGCATTGAGCCGGCGCGCGCCCAAAAGGTCCGCCGCCAGCAGTTCCGCCGACGGCTCCTCCCCCGGCCCGCACGGCTTCAGCCCCGCCCCGGGAAACACACGCACCTGCGCCCCGGTACCGGCATTCCCTGCCGACAAGTCAGCGGCAAGGTCGACGGCGGCCAGCAAGTCCGCGAGCACCGGATCGTTTGCGCCGGGGCCTCCTTGGGCAGCGGCACCCGGGCCGCGGGATCCGCCGTCGTGCCTGTCCTGCTCAAGCGGGGCACACACCTGAACATAGCTGGCCAGGGCCAGGACGGTGAGGCCGGCGCCGGCCAGCTCCCGGGCGACGCCCGCACGTTCCGCCGCAGTCATGCCGGGGAACACAAACTGGCCCTCGGCCGCCCTTATCTCGATGCCGGTCGCCCCGGTGGCGCGGGCGGTGTCAATGACCTGGGCCAGAGAGTCCCCCGGACACCCCAATGTGGAAAACGCCAAAGGCATGGTGGCCCTCTCTGCAGCAATCGTCAATGTCCTCCAAGACTAGTGCGGAATACGCTTTCCAACAATGTTTGGCCACCGAAAAGCACTCCTTGATTCCTCTGGTGGAACACTGGTATCTGTGGTGGTTACCCCACATCCAAGGAGAAGCAATGACCGGCCCTGCCCACAACACCCCCACCACAAAAACCGCAGGTGCCAGAGCACATCAGCCAAGCCTGCCCAACATTGTGTTCATCCTCAGCGATGACCAGGGTCCGTGGGCGCTGGGCTGCGCCGGCAACGACGACATCCACACCCCCGTGCTGGACGGGCTGGCGGCCGAAGGAACACGGCTGGAAAATTTCTTCTGCGTCTCCCCCGTCTGCTCCCCCGCCCGGGCCAGCCTGATGACGGGGCAAATCCCCTCACGCCACGGCGTCCACGACTACCTGACAGGCGTTGAGGTGGGAGCCGGGGCCCCGGACTACCTGGCCGGGCAGCAGATTTTCACGGACGTGCTGGCGGACAACGGCTACCGGATGGGGCTTTCCGGAAAGTGGCACATGGGCGCCAACGACGCCCCGCGCAAGGGCTTCGTGCACTGGTACGGGCTCGAAGGCGGCGGCAGCCCGTACACGGGGGCCACCATGTACCGCAACGGCGAGCGCGAGGAAACCACCACCTACCTGACCGACGCCATCACCGAAGATGCCCACGCCTTCCTGGACAGGGAGTCGGCTCGGCAGGTCTCGGTGTCACAGGCAACCGGGATCGGCTCGGCGACTGGCGCTGCGACGGCGCCGGAGCCGTTCTTTCTGGCCGTCAACTACACCGCTCCGCACAAGCCCTGGAAGGGCCAGCACCCCAAGGAATTCGAGGACCTTTACGCAGACTGCGCCTTTGAGAGCTGCCCACAGGAGGAGCCGCACCCCTGGCAGCCAACCGTTGACGGGGTCGCGATTGGCGGCGAGCCGGACGTACGGGCAGCACTGGTGGGCTACTTTGCGGCTGTCAGCGCCATGGATGCCGCGATCGGGCGCATCATGGAGCAACTTGAACGCCTGGGCCTGCGGGAGAACACGCTGGTCATCTTCAGCAGCGACAACGGCTTCAACGCCGGCCACCACGGCGTGTGGGGCAAGGGCAACGGCACGTTCCCGCAGAACATGTATGACTCCTCCGTCAAGGTCCCCGCCATCTTCCACTGGCCAGGGCGAATCACCGGCGGCCAGGTCCGCCACGAGCTGCTCTCCGCCTACGACATCGCCGCCACCATCCTGGACCTCACCGGCCTGGACCCCGCCCCGTTCGAGACCGGCCCCGGAACCTCCTTTGCCCCGCTGCTGCGCCCGGACGCCACCACAGCTGACGGCGGGGCTGCACAGGAAAGGGCGGGAGGCGCCGTCGTGGTTTATGACGAATACGGGCCCGTCCGCATGATCCGCACGCAGGAGCTCAAATACGTCCACCGGCACCCGCACGGCCCGCACGAACTCTACGACCTGGCGGCGGATCCCGGTGAGCGCATGAATTTGATGCACGACGCCGCCCCGCACCCCGCGTTGCCGGGTCTCCGTGCGCAGCTGGCCGGCTGGTTCGCGCAACACGGCGGGCCGGAATTTGACGGTGCCGCGCTCCCTGTTGCGGGGGCCGGGCAGCACCGGCCGCTGTATGCGGCCGGGCCCGGGCCGTCGGGGGAAACCGGCAGCAGCCCCGACCCGCTGGGAGCGTTTACGGGGCCGAACTGGGACGGTGCGTAGGCGGGGCAACCGGGCGCCCGGAGGCCGGCGCCGCAGCTCCTGCTCCGTCGCCGTTCTAGAGCCGCGTCAGCCGCAATTCATTCGTCAGGCCGTCCGCGCAGGACACCAGGATCTTTGTGGTTCGGCGCCCGGCAAGCACTGAGGCTCCCGGCGTGGTGGAGGCCCACCGTCCTTCCATTTCCACTGTGATCAGGCTTGCTTGGCTGGGCAGTTGACGCCACGGCGCCGCATACGGGGATAGCAGCGGTTCGGACTTGGCCTTGCCATTGTAGAAGCGCAGGTCGGGGTCGGTCACCGAGAGGACCAGCTCCTCACCATCTGGCTGGATTAACACCACTGAGGGGGTGTCAACTGCCTTCACCACACCGTCGCTGAGCTTCTTGGTGGCTTCGAACACGGCGTGCGCAGTGATACCGGTGGCCCGGTCCTGCACCACATGGGCCGTGTCGTCGTGCCGGAGCACCTTGTAGGGCGCCTTGTCCGGCCGGTTCATCTCGTCGGCGAAGGACGTCATGGATTCCGCCGTAGCTCCCACCACCATGGCGTACTCGTATTTCCCGCGCTTCGGTTTGGTCCCGTGATCAAGAACGGCGCTCGCATATGGCAGCGTCCCCTCAGTCTTGCCGCTCTGATCCGGGGCTGTTTGCACTGACCGGGACACCTCCAAGCGCTGGCCCCTAGGCACGTAGTAGCCCACATTTTGGGGGTCAAGGAGCCACGCCGGATCATGCAGCTGTCCGGCAAAGCTGTAGGGAAGTGCAGTGATCGCGCCTTGCCGCGAATCCTGCGTCGGCACGGACGTATCGGCAAGGTGGCATTGGAATAGCGTTGTTTGTGTGCTGTTGGTGCGGTCACGGTTCTCGATCCCGCTACCCAGAGCCACCACCCTGTTATCGAAAAGGAACACTGACTTGCGGGCATAAAACGTACCGTCATAAACAGCACTTTCATGCAGGCTCATCAGGAACGCGCCATTCTTGCCACCAATCACGCCGCCACCGCCCAAACGTTGGTCGGTCAGCAGCATCTCCTCACCCAAGGGGTGGATGTCAGCTGCCAACTGCTCAAAGGGCAGCTGGATCGCGGTGGTCCCTGGGAACCTGTTCCAATTCCAGCCGGGCTGGACAAAGCCCGAGCCGGCATTACTCACCGGGTCCCCACCACTGAGCACCTGCACCTGGCCATAGGTGAGGTAGCGACCGTACTCGTTGGAACCACCATAGATCTCCGTGGACCACAGGTGTCGGTTGTGCCCTCGCACGGAGACCAGCCAGCCATCCCGCCGCTGTGAAACCAGCGCGGCATGGTTCATCACCTGGCACCCACTCGGGGCCGGTTCCGCGACCACACCTGCACCCGCCAGCTGCTCCGCCAATTCACGTTGCGCCGAAGAAGGCTTTACCGGCAGCAGCCGCAGGAACGCCGCACCCATAACCGGGTCTAGCGCCTGCTTGCCATCCGGACTACCGGCCAATGTCATCACCCGGTAGCCCTCCAGACTTAGCGATTCGCTACCCTTGGGATGCCTGTTGGACAGACTGATCGGAAAGTTGTTCTTGTTGGAATAGAAGCGCATCGCCAGCAGGGCCTGGTTCCAGCGCTCGTGCGATTCCGGGGAGATCGCAAAGCTGGTACCCGAGAGCACAGCCAACGCCGGCGCCCCATTACTGAGCCCATCTCGGGCGTATGCCGGATAGTGGCCCATGTGGTGAAAGGTTGCGGAATCGGGCTTAAAGCCGGTTTGGGTCCCCGCCGAAGGACTGATGGCGCGGTTGAGCCACTGCTGCAACAACCCCAGATGCGCCACCTGGGCTGATTCACCGTCGGCCATTAAGGCACCACCCAGCAAGCCCAGCAGCGTGGTGTTGAGGATGTCGAAAATACCGTTGTAGAAAACATCGGCATGCCCGGTCCCCATCCGGAGCCTGCCCATACCCACCATCCAGTGCAGGGTTCCGCGAACATTCTCGAGCCTGTCACGTGAGGCCAGCAGCTCCCGCATCAGCCACACCGAGTCGTAGAACCCCCGGTTCTGGTAGCCGAGGTGGTGAATGGTCCCTTGGACGCTGCCTTCACTCCATCCTTGATCATCGAAGTAGTCGAGCAACCGGATATACAGATCCGCCAGCCTGCCCCTCAGCTCCGAATCCTTCGTCGAGTCGTAGGCCGAGGCCACCTCAAACATGTGGTTGGTGAAGGCCTTCAACCCAATGGTCGGAGCGAGTCGCTTGAGGTCAGCGGCAATGACCGGCGGGTAGATGGCGACCTGATACCCGTTGATTGCACGTCCGCCACCAAGGACACCTGCCTGAGGCACACCCAGCTCGTCGATCTTCGCCACCATGGCATCGACAGAAGCCGCCGTGACTTTCACTTGTTTGCGGACCGTCTGATAGTAGGCTTCCTTGACAGCGTCGAGGTCTGCCAGTTGCCCGGCAGTGGGAGCCGGGGTTGGCAGTGGTTCCCCGGCCAGCTGGGAGAACCAGAGCAGGTCCTGCCAGTGCTGGTTCGCATTCGCGTGGATCTCGGGGTTGACGAACGGCGCCTGCCGGTCAGGGCTCGGGAAGTTCGAGCGCAGCGGCCGGTTGACGATCAACTCGTCGAGATGGACGGTGCCGGCATCGGCTGGGGCAATGAAACGCAGCGTGTCCATGTCTGCCTTGGCCTCCCCCTCCATGTCCTGGTACCGGATCCACGCAGTCCGCCACCCGGTGAAATTCAGGTTCATCTCACACCATGCATCCGTTCGCTGACCGCGTCCGGCCTCAATGCGCAGCTTCCCGGATGACGCCGTCGACTGGTACACCCAGAAGGCCAGCGTGTTGACGTCCAAACCAATATCAACGCCGTTACCTCCCGAGGCAGCCGAGGGAGCGACAATTCCCAAGGGTGCCTGCACAGTGAGTATGGAGTGGGACTCATAGTCCCAGCGCAGGCTGGAATTGCCGGTGTGGTGTACCTCGGAGACAATGCTCAACAGTGATTTGTCGGAGGTGCTGAACTGTGCCGGAACTACGGTTTCCAACAGGAACACCGGTGGCCTAAGTGCCATCGCAGTGGCTTCCAGCTCGGCCAGCGTTGCTGGTGGCACGGCTGCGACTAGAGGGGTTTGGACCGCCGTAGGGGTATCGGCGCTGGCTGGAGACAACGGCACAGCGGCCACTGTGGCCGCACCGGCGGCTGCAACAACAAGCAGGCCGCGACGGCTGATATTCGTGATTGGACCGGGCATTAGGATCGTCCTCCTGAGGAACACTGCGGAAAAACAAATGTGACCCACAGTACATATGCCTCTAGAGCAACGAATCAAGAAGGACTTCACTGCCACACGAACAATGACCTTGGCCGCATCGAAATTCCCAGCATTCTGTGGCTCCTGCGGACTATATGCCTGTCCAAAAAGTCATAAAGCAAAGTAGTCCTTTATTCCTACCCCTCGATCACCCTTGACTGCTTGGTACCGCAGGGTCCCGGCGCCAAGTGCCGGAACCCGTGAAGCAAGGGAATTATGCAATGATGCATGGACTGACTCGCCGGCACATCCTCAAGGGCGCCGGTGCACTGACATTCGCCGGGCTGCTCTCGGCCGGCTTTGCCCCGCTGGCCCAGGCTGCGGAGACCGCCACGGACGCGGACCTTGATGCCTTGCGCGAACGCTGGGCCGACCAGGTCACCGGCCGGAAACTGATTACGGCAGGGGACGCGGACTTCGCAGCCTCCCTGGCCAAGCTCGACGCCGCCGTGAGCAATTCGACGGCCAGGCTGCTGCCGGAGGGAAACCGGGCACAGGTGTTCGCGGATGCCCCGTTCACCTCCGATGTACAGGTGGTCACCACCTACAAGCGGCTGGCCCAAATGGCCGCGGCGTGGACCACGCCCGGCTCCATCCATGAAGGCAGTGCCACCTTGCTGGCCCACATGCTGGCTGCCTTGGATGACGGCAGCCGCCTCATTTACAACAAGGACCAGAAGGAGTTCGGCAACTGGTGGAACTGGGAAATTGGGGTTCCCCGGCCGCTGGGCGAAACCCTGGCCATCCTCGGCAGCCATGTGCCGGCGGAGCTGCGCGGACGGTACATGGCCGCCGTCGACCATTTCATCCCGGACCCCACCATGCAGTTCCCCGCTGAGCGCGGCCCGATCCTCTCCGAGGGTGCGAACCGGGTGGACATCTGCCAGGGCATCATCATCCGGTCAATAATTGGCAATGATCCCGTCCGGCTTGCTGCAGCCATCAATGCCCTGAGCCCCGTGTGGCAGTACGTCACCAGCGGTAACGGCTTCTTCTCCGACGGCTCGTTCGTCCAGCACTCCACCATCGCCTACACGGGAACATACGGGCTCGTGCTGCTCTCGGGCCTGGCCAAGCTGTTCTCCCTGCTCGGCGAGTCGGAACACGCCGTTGCCGACCCCAGCCGCAAGATCCTGTTCAAGACTGTGGAGGATTCCTTTGCACCGTTCCTGCACAACGGCCAGATGATGGATGCCGTGCGCGGCCGCGCCATTTCCCGCGCCAACGAGCGCAGCTACTACAACGGAAACATGGCGATTGAGGCGATCCTGCTGCTGGCCAGGGCGGCGGACCCGGCCACGGCGACACGCTGGCGCGGCCTGTGCCAGGGCTGGATCTCACGGAACAGCTTTGAGAGCCCGATGGCGGGAGCCTCAATCCCTCGCACCGCCTTGTTGAAGGAACTGGCAGCCTCCGGCACCGCACCCATCGCCGAAACACCTGGCCACAGCTTCTTCGCCGGAATGGACCGTTCCGTGTACCGCGGCAACGGCTGGACCATGGCCCTTGGCCTGTGCAGCAACCGCATTGCCTGGTACGAATGCGGCAACGGCGAAAATGACCTCGGTGCCCAGACGGGCTCTGGCATGACCTACTTGTACACGGGCAAGGCCGACCACTTTGACGATGAGTTCTGGCCCACCGCCAACCTCGCCAAGCTACCGGGCACCACCGTGGACACCACGCCCCTGCCGCGCCGCGTCGAAGGGCAATGGGGCGCCATCACCCCCAAGAACGAGTGGACAGGCGGGGCCACCCTGGGCCGGAACGGCGCTGTAGGCATGCACCTGATTGCACCCGGCGGCACCGGCATGCGTGCCCGCAAGTCCTGGTTCCACACCCCCGACATGGTGGTGGCACTGGGTGCGGACATCCACACCGACAGCGGCGCATCCGTGGAAACCATCGTCGAGCACAGGAACCTCGGTGCCGCCGGTGGCCACACCATGACGGTCGACGGCGCAACCCACACCGCGGCCATCGGCACCCCTGCAGTGCACAGCAATGCGACGTGGGCTCATGTGGAAGGGACCGGCGGCTATCTCATGCTTGGCATGGAACCGCTGACGGTGCTCCGGGAACAGCGCGGGGGAAGTTGGAAAAACATCCACACCAGCGGCCCGGCCGCGGCCATCCAGCGCGAATACGCCACGCTGCTCATTGACCACGGAACCAGCCCGGACGCGGCCGGCTACGCATACGCGCTGCTGCCCGGGGCCACACCGAAGGACACGGAAAAAGCTGCCCGCAAGGCGCCCCGGGTGCTGCGCAACGACGCCGTGGCCCAAGGGGTTTCCTTCGGCGTCAAGCAGGAAGCCGCCATTTTCTGGCAGCCCGGGACGGTGGGATCCATCTCCGCCACTGGCCCCGCCTGCGTGCTCTACGAGGGCAACCCGGGCCAGGGGCAGCTGGCCGTGTCCGACCCGACACAGGCTGCCGAGTCGGTTTCAGTGACCATCGCCGGCACAAAGTACCGGCGCATCACCTCCGGCAGCGGGGCCACACTGTCCCTGGACGCCGCCGGCAACACAGTCGTCACGGTGCACACCGCCGGACTCATGGGCGCCACGGTGGCAATCGGGCTGCACCGCTAATCACCCCTCCCGGAGCACCCTGAACCGAAAAGGGGCGGATCGTAAGATCCGCCCCTCACGTTGCCGCCCCAGTTTGCTCAGCGGGCCAGCACCGGGGAAAGCTCCACCGGGGCCCCTCGCTCGGCGGATTCATAGGCTGCCAGAACAAGTTCCACCACATGCTTTGCGTGTTCGCCGCTGACGGCTGGCACTGCCCCGCCCTCCAGCACGGCAAGGAAGTCGGCCAGCTGCGCCGTGAACGCGTCTTGGATGTCGTGCTCCGAGCGGGTGTGCAGCATGGTGCGGACTCCGTCGATCTTCATGAAGGTGCCGCGGCGCGGATCCACCGTGACGGTGCCGCGTTCACACACCACGAGCATTTCATCGATGTGGTCCGGGGTGTCCGAGGCGATCGTGATGCGCAGCTGAACACCGTTGGCCAGCAGCAGCTCCATGGTCCCGTCGGTCTCCACGGGTGCCCCGAAGCGGTTCAGGGTGCTCGAGGAGATCCGCACGGCGGGCGCCCCGCCAATCCACAGGCTCCGGTCCAGGCAGTGCGCACCAATGTTGATGAACGCGCCGCCGCCAGACACCGCCTTGTCAAAGAACCAGTCGGGGCGGGAGCCGGGGCGGTAATCGGTGCTGCGGTAGTCGTGGATCATGAGCACCCGGCCCAGCCCCCCGCTCGCCAACGCGGACTTGAGTGCCAGTTTTTCGGCCATGAAGTGCTGGATCATCCCCACCACCATGACCACCCCGGCCGCCTCGCAGGCTTCCTCCATGATCCTGGCGTCCTCAAGTGTGGTGGCCATGGGCTTTTCCACCAGCACGTGCACGCCGTGCGAGGCGGCAGCCACCACCATTTCCTTGTGCAGGCTGTGCGGGGTGTTGATGACGACGGCGTCCACCACTCCCGCTTCCAGCATCTGCACGTAGTCGGTGAAGACTGCGGCTCCCCAAGGCGCGGCAACCCGCTGCGCTGTCTTGGCATTCAGGTCGCACACCGCTCCCAGTGCAATCCCGGCAAGGTCCGCGGCCCCCTGTGCATGAAGTCCGGCGACAGCCCCTGCCCCAATGATTCCCAAGCGCATGTTTAGCTCATTTCCCTAATGGTTGTTGTAGTTTTCGTGCACCGTCGCCGGCGTTGTTCTTTGCCCCGCAGGAGTCACGGACCACCAACCGCGGCCGCAGCCGGACCTGGTGGACAGGGCAGTCATCGCCCTCCACGAGGCGGCGCAGCAGGATTTCTGCCGCCATCTTTCCCATGCGGTGCTTGGCCGGGGACACCGCTGTCAGCGGCACTTCCGCCAGGTCGGCCAGCTCGTCGTCATAGGAAACCAGTGCCAGGTCCGCGGGAATGTTCACCCCGGCCCGCCGGGCTGCGGCTTCCAGAAGGGCAGCCTCCCTGTCGCCAAACACCAGGGCGGCGCTCGCCCCGGCAGCCAGGACGTCCTGCAGCAGTCGTTCGGCAGCCCCGGCCTCCCACTCGACCTTCAGCGCCCTCAGCACCAGTGGTGCGAAACCAAGATCGGCGGCGGCCCGCTCATACCCGGCCACAATCGCTGGTTCAGTGGGGGTGTTGGATCGTGTGAGGAGGGCGACGTTGCGGTGGCCCAGCCCGCGCAGGTGGGAGACGGCGTCGTACGCGCCACCCTGGTGGTCCGAACACACGTGCTCCGTCCGGTCCCCCGGCCCCAGATCCATGAGGCTGCGTTCCAGCAATACCACCGGAACGTTCAGCGAGGTCAGCTCCCGCACCCGCTGCTGCGGATCGGCGATCCCGGAGAGCGTGGGCACCAGGATCAACCCGTCCACACCGGCATCGATGAGAAACTGGATGCTTGAATCCTCACGCTCCGGGATGTAGTTGTAGGTCGCCAGGCGCAGGCTGACGCCCTGCGCCGAAAGGGTTTCCTCGATGCCCTGCAGCACGCGCGGGTAGTAGAGCTGGGTGTCGGGCAGCAGCACCCCAACAGTGAACCGGGAACGCCGACGGGCAGGCTGGCGCTCAGCCACGAAGCTGCCGGCGCCCTGGCGGCGCACCACCAGCTCAGTCTGCTCCAACTCTTCATAGGCGCGGCGCACCGTGGTCAGGGACAACCCGGTCTCGGCGGCCAACTGTGCCTCGGTGGGCAGCTTGGCGCCCACAGCCCAGGTGCCGGCCAGGATGCCGCGGCGCAATTCCCCGGCCAGGGCCTGGAATTTCAGCTCCCTGGAGTCTGCGTCACGGATCTTCCCCGCCAGCGGCTTTCCCGCCTGTGTTGTTCCCGCTTGCGTTGTTCCTGCCTGCGTCTTTTCCGCCAGTGGTTTCTTCTTCAAGGCTCCCTTTCATGCTGTCGCATGGCTTGAGTGTGCCAAATGACTAAGAGAGGAATCCACAAGGACTTGGAAAATTCATCTTTTAACCTAGGCAGCATTCTGCGCATTCACTCGGACTCAACGGGCTTGAACGCCAGTTATGTTGAGGGTAGCCGAAAGCGCCTCACAAAGATACTCCCAAATACTCCTTGAATCATCTCTTTCCTCGCTGCTTGAGTGTTCTCACTGACCGTGACACACAGCACAACTATTTGAAACTAGGAGTATTCCATGACAACGAAATTCCGTTTGGCCCGGACACTCGCCGTGATGGCCGGTGCAGCATTGGCGCTGTCCGCCTGTGGCGGCGGAACCGGCAACTCTTCAGGCAGCGACACAGAGGGCGGTACGGTGTCGTACTGGTCCATGTGGAAAGAGGGCGAGCAGCAGCAACTTATCATCGCTGGGGCCATCAAGGACTTCGAAGCTGAAACGGGCGCAACTGTCAACGTCCAATGGCAGGGCCGGTCCAACGTCCAAAAGCTCGTCCCGGCACTGAACACCAACAATGTCCCTGACATTGTTGACGGCTCCTATGCCAAGCTGGCCCCCGTTCTGGGCGACACCGGACAGGCCCTTCCCCTGACGGATGCTTACGACACTGAGGTTGAGGGCACCAAAGTTTCGGAACTGATTCCAAAAAAGTACCTGAACGCGAACAACATTCTGGATGCGGACGGAACGCCCTGGATGCTGCCCTACAGCCTCACATCGGATGGCTTCTGGTTTAACGCCACCGCCAACCCCGAGCTGGAAACCGCTCCGCCAGCCTCCTGGGATGACTTCATCGCACTGCTGGACAAGTACAAGGCGGAGGGCAAAGTGCCTCTCGCTGCGGATGGCGACATTGGCGGCTACAACTCCATGTGGTTCACCACCGCACTGGTGCGCACCGACGGAGCAGGCTCCTTCGCGAAGGTGGTCCAGGACAAAACAGGCGCCGCCTGGGATGCCCCGAGCGTCCTTGCAGCCGCAAAGAAGGTTGAGCAGATCGTCCAGGGTGACTACCTGATCAAGGGCTACAACGCCAGCAAGTGGCCTGCCCAGCAGCAGGTTTGGGCGACAGGCGGCGCCGAGCTCATGCTCAACGGTTCCTGGATCCCGACGGAAACAGGAACCTACGCCTCCGAAGACTTCAAGTTCTCCTCCTTTCCGTTCCCTGCCGTCGCTGGACAGCCAGCATCTGTACGCGCAGACTTTGGCGGTTGGGCCATCCCCAAAAAGGCGAAGAACCCGCAGCTGGCACAGGAACTTGCCACCTTCCTGCTGAGGAAGGAGTACCAGGACGCCTACGGTGTTGAGGCCAAGGTGTTGCCCATTCGCCAGGATGCAGCCACTTCCCCGGAGATGGCGTCCGTGAAGAAGTCCATTGACAGCGCCGAGGAGATCTACCTCCAAAATGATGGCGTCACATACCCCGGCTACGTTGAGAAGGTCTTCTGGCCCATCAATGATGAGCTGTTCCTGGGCAAGATCAACGCTGCCGAATTCGTCCAAAAGATGAAAACCTCAACGGTTAAGTACTGGAAGGACAACAGCTGATGTCGGCCACAACAGCCCGTCGTCCCCGCGCCTCGGCAGCAGCCGCCGCGCGGGGGCAGGGCGGCAGCAGCATTGACCGCCAGCGGCGCAAGCTCCTTGTACCCTTCGTCGGCCCCGCCTTTATCGTCTACACGCTTCTGTTCATTATTCCCGCCATCGGTGCGGCCTGGATCAGCTTGCACGAATGGGCCGGCGCAGGTCCCATGAAATTTGTAGGCGTCAAGAACTACATCAGAGTGTTCCAAGACGATCTGTTTATGAAATCTTTCGGCAACACTCTCCTGCTGTTGTTCGTGGTTGGTGCAGCCATCTTCATCCTGGCCTTCGCCATGACCCTGGTGCTGCGCGACATGGCAGGCAAGAAGATTGTCCGCAACGTCATCTTCTTCCCGCACCTGATCAACGCCCTGGTCTTCGGTGTGCTGGCCGGGTTCATCTTCAACCCCGGCGGCATGGTCAACACCCTGCTCAAGCCCTTTGGTGTCACCGAACCACCAGCCTGGCTGGCCCAGGAAAACATCTTCCCGCTGATCATGGCAACACTGGTGGCCACCACCACCGGTTACTTCACCACCATCTTGATGGCCGGCGTCGACCGCATTCCCCCCTACTACTACGAGGACTGCGCCTTGGCCGGTGCCAACGCATGGCAGCGCCTGCGCTACGTGATCCTGCCCCTGACCTGGGACGTGTTCGGCACCTGCGCGGTACTGTGGACCATCTCCTCCGTCAAGATCTTTGAGATCATCTGGGTCTTCGGCGGCAGCAGCGGTGCCGGCATTCCGCCCACACAGAGCTGGACCACCGCCGTATACACCTACGTCACGGCCTTCTCTGGCCAGTCCACACCTGCCTACGGCGCGGCTACCGCCTCCGCCATCATCTCCCTGGCCCTGGTATCCGTCCTCGTGGTGTTCCTGCGCCGCGCCATGCGCCGTGACGCCGTTGAATTCTAAGGATCTGTCCATGTCTATTCTCACCGCCCCCGAAGAGACTTCCGCGGGCACTCCACAGGGCCCCGGCTCCAGCGGCCCCGGCAAGAACAGCACCAAGCGCAGCAAGAACCACCGCGGCGTCAGCCCTGCCCTCCGCGCGGAAAGCAACATCATCCGCAGCATTGGCGTGGTCCTGCTGTGGGCTGTTGTCGCCATCAGCGTCGGCATGCTGTTGTGGATGGTGTTGCAGGCGTTCCGCGACACCCGCTCCATCCTCGCCAGCCCCTGGGGCATGCCGGAAACCCTTGACTTCTCCAACTTTGTCAACGCCTGGACCGTCAGCGACTTTGCCACGGCAACCTGGAACTCGGTCATCACCACGGGCGTTTCATCGTTCCTGACAGTGGCCTTCGCCGCACCAGCTGCGTACTATCTCGCTCGGGTGGAAAGCCGTTTCACCAACGGGCTGAGCCTGTACTTCATCCTGGGCCTGGGCATCCCGGCACAGGTCATCTTGATCCCGTTGTTCGTCATGTTGAACAAGGTGTATTTGACGGACAGCCTTGTCGGTTTGAACCTTGTCTACATTGCCAGTTCCATGCCGTTCACGGTGTTCTTGCTGACCGCGTTCTTCCGCAGCCTGCCCATGGAGATGGAGGAGGCCGCCGCGCTCGACGGCGCCTCCGCCTTGCGCACCTTCGTCCGGATCACACTGCCACTGGCCAAGGGCGGCATCCTGACCGCGTTTGTGCTGCAGGTCGTGGCGCACTGGAACGAGACGCTGCTGGCACTGACCCTGATCCAGTCCACCGAAAAGTACACCCTGCCTGTTGCCTTGATTTCCTTTGTGCAGCAGCAGACCTACTCCGGCGCCGATTGGGGCGGCCTGTTCGCGGGCCTCTGCATCGTGGTCCTGCCCATGCTGATCATCTATATCTGGCTGGGCCGGCGCCTCACCGAGGGCCTGACCCTGGGCATGGGCAAATAGTGTCCTCACCCAACCTGCTTTTCATTGTCGCCGACCAGTTCCGGGCCATGTGCCTGGAGCCGGGCGGCGACCCTGTTTCCACCCCGTTTTTGGATGCCATGAAGCACGACGGCGTATCCCTCACCCACGCGGTCAGCAGCTACCCGGTGTGCAGCCCGCACCGGGCCATGATGATGAGCGGGCAGTATCCGGAGGCCAACGGCGTCACCCACAACGTCAACTCCGAGACTGCCATCTGGGGCGTTGGCCTCCGCCCGGACGCACCGTCCTGGGCTGCTGTGTTGCGCGACGCCGGGTACAACACCGGTTACATTGGCAAGTGGCATTTGGAAGCGCCCGTGCCCGAGGACGCCGTCCACGGCACCGGTCCGCTCGAAGACGGCCGCTACTGGGATGCCTGGTCCCCGCCGGATCGCCGCCATGGCTTTGATTTTTGGTATTCCTACGGCTGTTGCGATGAGCATCTCACCCCGCACTATTGGACGTCCGACGCCGGCCGGCACCAGCGCGTCAACGTCACCGGGTGGTCGGCCGCCCATGAGAGCGACGTGGCGATTGAGTTTCTGCAACGGGCCGCCACGGATCCCCCGGGCGGTGCCACCGGCGTGCCGGGCCCCTCCACCGGGGGCCGCCCGTTTGCGCTGGCCGTGTCATGGAACCCGCCGCACCAGCCCTTCGACCAACTGCCAGCAGACCACGACACCAGCTACACGTCCCGCACACCCGCCGAGCTGCTGAACCGGCCCAATGTGGAGCTGGATTCCCTCATCGGCGGGGAGGCAGCGGCCATCGCACCGCTCTACTACGCCGCCGTCAGCGCCATCGATGCCCAGGTGGGCCGGCTGCTGGGCTCCCTTGACTCGTTGGGACTGTCGGATGACACCCTTGTCATCTTCACCTCGGACCACGGCCAGCAGATGGGCAGCCACGGCCTGCTCTACAAAAACGTCCCCTTTGAGGAATCCATGCGGATCCCTTGGGTCATGCGCTGGCCCGGACGCCTGGAGAGCACCGCCGCAGACCGGGTGGGTATCTCCAGCATCGACATGGCACCGACACTGCTGGGGCTGCTGGGCCACAGCGCCGCGGTGCCGGCAGCCATGCACGGCAAGGACATCTCCGCCGTGCTGCTCGCCCAAGGCGAGGGCGCCGCGGAGGAGGGATGCGCTGGGAGGCTGGGCACGCCGTCGTCCCTGTACTTCTACTACCCTCGCGATGAAAACGACGTTGCTATCCGGGGGCTGCGGACGGCGACCGGAAAAATAATTGCCCGTTTCCATGCGGGGCAAGGGCTCAGCATTTCTGTCTTCAACCTGCTGGATGACCCCTACGAACTAGAGAACATCACCGATCCAGCCGTGGTCCGGCGCTGGGCGGGGGACCTCTCCGACGCGCTGGTGGCGGCGGGCCAGTCCTGGCGCGGACAAGAAGCGTTGGAAGAATTGGCAAACACTACGTTGGGAGCACACCTGTGAACATTCTTCTGATCATGGCCGACCAGTTCGCGGCCCATGCGCTGACCCGGTCCCGCCCCGAAGATGCGCATTTCCATACGCCGAACCTCGACCGTCTGGCAGCCGTCTCCACGGTGTTCACGCAGGCCTATACTCCGTTCCCGTTGTGCGTGCCGGCACGCAGCGCCATGATCACGGGCAGGCACCCGCACCAGTTGGGCATCATGTCCAACAAGCCTGCGGGAGCAGACGGAGCCGGTGGTCCAGCCGAACCGGGCCACGGTCCAGATTCGCTGGGCAACTGGTTCACGGCCGCCGGCTGGGACTGCGCCTACGCCGGGAAGTGGCATGCCCTGCAGGCCAGTGCCACGGAACATGACGGCTTTGCGCCTATCCATCCGTTCGGCGATGAGGGTTTGGTGGAGGCCTGTCACGAGTGGCTGGGCAGGCGCAACGCCGGCTCCAGCAGCACGCCGGGCCAACCCGATGCGGACCGGCCCTTTTTTCTCGTCGCGTCCTTCGACGATCCCCACACCATCTGCGAATACGCCCGATCCCAGCCCATGCCCTATGGTCCGGTCGCGGGCATTCCCACCGCGGACGCCCCGCCCCTGCCGCCCAATTTCCTCAAGGCGCCGTACGCCCCCGAGGCCTTGGCCATGGAACAACATGCGGCGGCCCGCTTGTACGGCACCTCCGGGTTCAGCCCCGACGACTGGCGGGACTACCGCGCCACCTACGCCGCTTTGGTGGCACGCGTTGACCAACGCGTGGGGCAGCTGCTGGACGGGATAGATTTGGCAAGCACCGCCGTCGTATTTGTCAGCGACCATGGCGACGGCGACGCCTCCCACGGCTGGAACCAGAAGACGGCGCTGTACCAGGAATGCATCAAGGTGCCATTTCTGGTTCATGTCCCTGGCCGGGCTGCAGCCGTGGTCGATGACCCCGTGGCGGCCGTATTAGGGCTGCTCCCCACGCTGTGCGAGGTGGCGGGAATTTCGGCTCCGGATGGACTCGCAGCACCATCGGCACTGCAGCGGGACCAGCAGCCGGTGGTAGTGCAAACCTCGTTCCAGGACGCTGCCGCACTACCCGGCGCAGGGACCTCGGGGAGGGCGCTCATCATGGGACAGTGGAAATACTCGGTGTACAGCTGGGGCGCGCACCGCGAGCAGCTGCACGATTTGGACGCGGACCCCGGCGAGCAGCGCAATCTTGCCGTGGAGGGCTCCCATGCGCCGGTGCTTGAACGGATGCGCACGGGATTGCTCCGCTGGGCACTGGCAACCGGAGACTCTGTGTTCTTGAAGAAGCTGGTCCTGCCCTTTGGCGCGGCATCCGGGACCCATGCAGAAATTTTTCGCCGCCCCTACTAGCAGCTGGGAACTCTCTGGGCGTAAGCTGACAGGACATACCCACGGAATATCCAGCGTATTCCCAGCGAATAGTCGGAGACTGAAATGGTGAAAAAGACTGGACCTGAAGCCAAACTGCTTGTTGTAGACGACGAGCCCAATATTCGTGAGCTCCTCTCAACCTCCCTGCGTTTCGCCGGGTTTGAGGTCATTGCCGCCGCCAACGGTCGTGACGCATTGGCCGCCGCCGAGGAGCACAACCCCGATCTTGCTGTCCTGGATGTCATGCTCCCGGACATGGACGGATTCACCGTGACCCGCCGCCTGCGTGCCGCCGGACGGCACTTCCCTGTGCTGTTCCTGACGGCTCGAGATGACACCGAAGACAAGGTCACCGGCCTGACCGTTGGCGGCGATGACTACGTCACCAAGCCGTTCAGCCTCGATGAGGTGGTGGCCCGTATCCGTGCCGTGCTGCGCCGCACTCAGCCCACCGAAGATGACGATGCCGTACTGCGCGTTGCCGATCTAGAGCTCGACGACGACGCCCACGAAGTGCGCCGCGCCGGCAAGACGGTGGAATTGTCCCCCACCGAGTTCAAGCTGCTGCGCTACTTGATGCTCAACCCGAATCGTGTGCTGTCCAAGGCTCAAATCCTTGACCATGTGTGGGAATACGATTTCAACGGGGATGCCTCGATCGTGGAGTCCTACATCTCCTACCTGCGCCGCAAAGTGGACATTGACGCTTCACTGCCTGCCCTCATCCAGACCAAGCGCGGCGTGGGCTACGTGCTGCGGACGGCTGATAAGCGCTAGCGCCGCACCAGTACATTGATTACGTTGTGGAAAAACGCCTCCCTGCGCTCACAGCTGGTGGCCATCATCAGCGCCCTGTTGAGCGTTTCCTTGCTGGCTCTGGGAGCCACAACGTTTCTTTTGCTGCACTCTTTTCTGGAAGATCAGATGGACACGCAGCTCACCACCTTCCAGCGCTCCATTGTGAACATCGGAACGGTGGATTCGCAGAACACCGGGCAAACTCCCTTTGCCTTTGACTACTACGTGGGGTTCCATTTTTCTGATGGTTCGTTAGCGGATCAGAACCGTTCGGGCCAAGACAAACCTGTCTATCCCAACTACTCCATGGATGAAGCACACGCGCTGAATGGCAAGACGTTCACCGTCCCCAGCAGCGACGGTGGCGCCCCTTGGCGAGTGACAATCGTCGCCCCGCAGAAGTTCAGCTTTGGAACGGGTGAACTGAACCCGGGTAGCACTTCCTATGTTGGTTATGTTGTCGTGGGGCTGCCCTATGAAAACCTAAACATGACCATGGAACGCCTTGCTGTGGTCATTGCCGGGGTCGCCATCTTGGCCGTCACCCTGGGCACCATGATTGCCTACTGGACCGTCACCCGCTCCTTCAGACCCTTGAGCCGTGTAGAGAAGACAGCAGCAGCCATTGCCGCCGGCGATCTCTCCCGCCGCGTGGACATTGAGAATCCTGCCACGGAAGTGGGCCGTTTGTCCGGCTCACTGAACGCCATGTTGGCCCATATTGAGCATGCCTTCGCCGCTAGGACGGCTTCTGAAAAGAAGATGCGACGCTTTGTCGCCGACGCCTCTCACGAACTGCGCACCCCGCTGGTGACCATCCGCGGCTTCTCAGAGCTGTACCGCCACGGGGCTCTGCAAACGCCTGAAGATGTGGGCACAGCCATGGGCCGGATCGAGAGCGAAGCCAAGCGCATGGGCGAGCTGGTCGAGGACTTGCTGGTCCTGGCCCGCATCGACGAGCAGCGCCCCTTGCAACTCAAACCCGTGGACCTGCTGATCTTGGGCCACGACGCCGTCCTGGACGCCAGAGCCACCGCCCGGGACCGGTCCTTTGCCGTTATAGGGCTCGACGGCGGACCCGGCACCCCCGCGCCGAGCGTCGGAGACGAGGCGAAACTGCGCCAGGTCGTGGCAAATCTGATGGGCAACGCTCTGCGCTACACCCCCGAGGGATCCCCCATTGAAATCATGGTCGGCACCCGGCACGAGGGCATCTCACTCTACTCCGTGATCAAGATTCGTGACCATGGGCCGGGTATCTCAGCCGAGGAAGCGCCGCGTGTTTTCGAACGGTTCTACCGCGCGGACTCCTCCCGCGATAGGAACACCGGCGGCAGCGGTCTGGGACTCGCTATAGTGTCAGCCATTGTCGCCTCCCACGAAGGAACTGTCAGGCTGGAAGACACCCCCGGCGGCGGGGCAACCATGGTCATAGAGCTGCCTTACAAGGCCGAACAAGCCGAGTCCGATGAACTTGGAGCCGAAGATCTTGGGACCGAAGAACCCGGCGGCGAACCCGGGATTGATTCCTCCACAGACTGACCAGCGAGCCCTGCTTCCCACGGTTCCATCGTCAGGGGTTTCACTGCCTCAGGGCCACTTCTAGGCTGGATTTATCAGTGACATTCACTGGACACCAGCAACGAAGGCAAGGTAATTCCCATGGCACAGTTCAACGTCAACAGTGACGATCTCGCCCTGAAGAGCACAGCCGTCAAGGGATCTGTAGAAAGGATCCGGGCCGAGGTGGACGCCATGAAGCGCAACCTGTTGGATCTGCAATCCTCGTGGACGGGAACCGCGGCCACCAACTTTCAGTCCCTCATGGTGGAGTGGCATTCCACGGAGCTCAAAGTGGAAGCATCTCTGGAGAGCATCAACTCCGCCTTGTCCATGGCCGCAACGCAATACGCACAGGCCGAGGCTGCCAACACCCGCATGTTTACGGCCCGCTAACCGTGGCCATTCCCGGCCGGCTTTGGTGACTGATTCCGGCCGTCGCCCGCTTTTAGTGGCGGCGCTGGCCGGAAAACTGGACTCGCTTTCACGGACAGTCAACTTTCAATTATTCAGATATTTGTTTGAGAAAACACTATTGTTTCTAAGTTTACTAGGATAAAATTGACTATGGGCACGTCGAAGTGGCCCGGATCTTCAGAGGAATCCAACCTTTCCGGACCGTCAGTTTCAGGATCTAATCCCGAGAAACCACTCGAGAGTAACTCGGCTGTGAACTTTGAGGCATCCCAGGAATCTCCAGCCGTCGCTCGTCCACAAAAGCCAAACAAGCTAAGCGCAGATCCTGCGTGGATTCACCGCAATGTCTTGCGCTTTGCCGAACCCCTGACCATGCCCCGGCCAACCATGGAGCCGGTTTACGGTGGGTCCAAGAGAGTTCAACGGCTTTTGCCTCCTATGACGGCCGAGGAACAGGCGAACTACATTGAATGGACACCTCAGCGTGGAACTGCTGCTCTGGCTGAGTTGGACCCTGCAGATCTCACCGATGAGGAACTGCTCAATTTCATTCAAGCCACTGAACGGCAGGCGGCTTGGTCTATGGCCCGGCAAGCAGCCGCGATCAATGAGTTTGCCACACGGCGTCCACCTGTTCTTGGCGAGGAACCCTCAGCCAAACACCCAGACCGCTCACGCTATGCAGCCGCGGAACTCATGGCCATGTTTGCCATTGGCAGCGGAGCCGCAGAACATCTCATCACCGACGCCGAGCTTCTGATCCAACACCTCCCCGATACCTTCGCCCAGTTCAACGATGGTTCCTTGGACATTCGCCGTGTACGGGCAGTGATTCGCGGATGCGAGAACACGCCCCCACAAATTCTGCACGAACTCGAGACCGAGTTCCTCAATTACGCCATGAGTTGCAATCCGAATGCGCTGACACGGAAAGTTCGCGGTATCGCCGAACGGCACAATCCCGAACCCATTGAGCAGCGCCACCGCAGGGCCCGGACCAGCCGCGACGTCTGGATCAGCCCTCTGCCGGACGGCATGGCTTACTTGGGAGCCCGCCTACCAGCAACCGAAGCCGCGCTTCTTTTCAATTCATTGGAAGACTGGGCCAAGGCAGCCAAGAGCAACGGAGATGACAGCCACGGGTTCACGCCCACAGGGCGGCCGTCGCGCTCACTTGGAGAGTATCGTGCCGATGTCCTGATGGATTTGCTCCATCAAGTGCTGCTGCACAACTCATCCGGTTCCCATCCTGAGCAATCCAGTGCAGAGCAATCCGATCAAGCGCACTCCAATCGTGCTCAGCAATGCGGCCCCTACTTCAAGAACCGTATACCGGCAGTTCTGAACATCACCGTTTCGGCTGACAGACTCCTCGGCACATCCGCTGACCCAGCCACACTCGAAGGCTTCGGGCCCATTCCAATCGATGACGAAAAGGAATTGGCCGCCACCGCAAAATTCTGGCGAAGGTTCCTCACCGACCCCGATTCGGGGCGCATTGTGAGCGTTGGTAGAAAAACGCGAAAACCACCCAAGGCGATGGCCCGGGAAGTACGTTTTCGGGACCCTGTCTGTACCGGCATTGGTTGCGACCGACCTGCCAGATCTTGCGAACTAGACCACACCACGCCCTACCACAAGTTTGCCTATACCGACGATGGCGTAATTCTGCCACTGGGCGAGACCAGCATCGAGAACTTACGCCCCCGATGCCCGTACTGCCACCACGTCAAGGATGATCCGCACACCGGCTGGACTGTCGAAAGTGTCAGCCCGGGAGTCACCCGGACCGTGACACCCACCGGCCGGGTCTATCTTCAAACGCAAGGTGACATGGCGCCGCCGTTTTGAGCACGACGAAGCATTCCTGCCGAGTGCGGCTACGCTTCAGCCAGAGTTCGGCTGACGGTGCGGCAAGAGTTCGGCTGACGGTCCGGTTGCTGGAGCTGGGGCCCCAACGCTGACCAACTTTCGTGGTTCTATGCTTCGAGTGTCCCTTGGTGGAAGCGCAGTCGCCATTGGTCGTTGTCGAAGTTCCACAAGGAACTTCGCAGAACGGAACGTCCCGGTGCACTACTCCGATACGTCAGCAAAGCGGTGGAGGTATCAAGCTGAGCGAGCCCCATAACCTCCATATCGACGGTCACTGATTCTTCCTCACTCAGCATCTGAATGGTTTCGGCCCTGGTCCACACTCGACCGCTGCTGCCGATCTCTTCGAAATCAGGGTGCAGCAGCTCTGCAACCCGGAATGGATCGGCGCGGACAGCAGGGTCCAGTAGTTCCCTCTCCTGCTCGATGACTGCATCAATTCCCTTTGTACGGCCCGGGGTAAACGAAGGATCCGGCTCATCGTCCATGACCGAGAAGAGGTCCGGCTGATCTTGATCACCAAAGAGTGCTTGTTCACCAAAAGCTGGGGGTACTAGGTCCCGGAGCGGAGCTGTTGCGCTCTGAAGCGGGCTCGACGGCCCGGCGGCGTTGTTCTTGGAAGCACTATCGGCCTGCACGACGCCAGTAGCGTGAGTGTCCCTAGAGGACGGGGAATCGCCTGAAGTCTGGTTCGCGGCAGCGGTCTGGGCGCCAGGGAATCCGGGACCCGAGTTCGGCTGGCGCTTGGCCTGATAAGCGGTGGCAGCATCGCGGGCGCGGTCGTCGGCGGCTTCGTTGAGATCGTGACCGGCGTGGCCCTTGACCCATTCAAAGGTGCATTTGCGGCCCACAAGCGCCGCATCAATCTCCTTGAGCAGTTCAAGGTTCAGCACAGGCTTGCCATCGGACTTCCGCCAGCCCTTCCGCTTCCAGCCCGGCATCCACTTGGTGACACTGTTGATCACGTACTGGCTGTCGCACAAGATGTGCAGCGGCTCCTCCGGTAGGTGGGCCGTGGACTTGAACAGATCCAGCACGGCCATGAGCTCGCCCATGTTATTGGTGCCGTGTGGCCAACCGCCAGCCCGCCAGCAGCTATCGTCGACGTACCAAGCCCAGCCAGCAGGACCAGGATTTCCCAAAGCCGAACCATCGGCGGCAGCAATAATTGTCATAAGTTACATACTTTCAGACTCCGCTGACACTCACGCACACAAGGGGGCGCCAACAACCAACCGCCAGGGCAAGCAAAAGGCTCCCTTACAGCAATGGCAAGGGAGCCTTTCAATTTTGTAACCAACCCACTCAGGGCGCGAACCCACATATGGGCCCACGCACCCGAGGGGCCCCAATTGAATACGCGCCAGCGGATTCAATTGGGGAGGGGGTGGGGATTAGAAGCCGCCCATGCCGCCCATGTCGTCGCCGCCACCGGCCGGAGCAGCCTTTTCAGGCTTATCGGCGATGACTGCTTCTGTGGTGAGGAACAATGCAGCAATGGAGGCCGCGTTCTGCAGTGCAGAGCGGGTCACCTTTACCGGGTCGTTGACGCCGGCAGCCAGCAGGTCTTCGTACTCGCCGGTTGCAGCGTTCAGGCCGTGGCCGTTGGGCAGTGAGCGGACCTTGTCCACAACAACGCCGGGCTCCATGCCGGCGTTGAGAGCAATCTGCTTCAACGGGGCGTCAATGGCAACACGAACAATGTTGGCGCCTGTTGCTTCGTCGCCGGTCAGGTTCAGGGAATCGAAGGCCTTGACACCGGCCTGGATCAGAGCAACGCCACCGCCGGGGACGATGCCTTCTTCGACAGCAGCCTTGGCATTACGCACTGCATCTTCAATGCGGTGCTTGCGTTCCTTGAGCTCAACTTCGGTTGCCGCACCAGCCTTGATGACTGCAACGCCGCCGGCCAGCTTGGCCAGGCGTTCCTGCAGCTTCTCGCGGTCGTAGTCGGAATCGGAGTTTTCGATTTCGGCACGGATCTGAGCAACGCGACCTGCGATGGCCTCGGCGTCGCCGGCTCCATCAACAATGGTGGTCTCGTCCTTGGTCACAACAACCTTGCGAGCCTTACCCAGCAGGTCAAGTGTGGTGTTTTCCAGCTTGAGGCCTACTTCTTCAGCGATGACCTGGCCACCGGTGAGGATGGCGATGTCGGAGAGCTGAGCCTTGCGGCGGTCGCCGAAGCCCGGTGCCTTGACGGCGACGGACTTGAACAGGCCACGGATCTTGTTCACGATCAGTGTTGCCAGTGCTTCGCCTTCGATGTCTTCGGCGATGATCAGCAGCGGCTTGTTTGAAGCCATGACCTTTTCCAGAACTGCAACAAGGTCCTTGACGCTGGAGATCTTGGAGTTCACGATCAGGATGTACGGGTCTTCGAGGACCGTTTCCTGACGCTCGGTGTCGGTTACGAAGTAAGCGGAGATGTAACCCTTGTCGAAGCGCATGCCTTCGGTGAGTTCAAGCTCCAAGCCGAAGGTGTTGGACTCCTCGACGGTGATGACGCCTTCCTTGCCGACCTTATCCAAGGCTTCAGCAATGAGGGCACCGATCTCGGGATCGCCGGCGGAGATGGACGCGGTAGCGGCGATCTCTTCCTTGGTCTCGATTTCCTTGGCGGAAGCGAGCAGCTGCTCGATGACGGCTGCAACAGCCTTCTCGATGCCGCGCTTGAGGGACAGCGGGTCGGCTCCGGCAGCTACGTTGCGGAGGCCTTCCTTGACCAGAGCCTGAGCCAGAACGGTGGCTGTGGTGGTGCCGTCGCCAGCGATGTCGTCAGTCTTCTTGGCGACTTCCTTGACCAGCTCAGCGCCGATCTTCTCATAGGGATCGTCAAGTTCAATTTCCTTGGCGATGGATACACCATCGTTGGTGATCGTGGGGGCGCCCCACTTCTTTTCGAGAACAACGTTGCGACCGCGCGGGCCCAAGGTTACCTTGACAGCGTCGGCGAGGATGTTCAACCCACGCTCAAGACCGCGGCGTGCCTCTTCATCAAATGCAATGAGCTTGGCCATGGAGGCTTCAGTCCTTTCGGGACAGTCATTTTTACGATTCTTATCTCCTCGCAAGGCGCCCGCGACGGACGGATCAGTCTCTGTTGATCTAGTTACAACAGCGGCAAACCCTCGCCCAGTGAGGAAAGTTCAATACCCTGACAGCGACAAAACAGCTAGAAACTAGCAGTCACCACCTCAGAGTGCTAACTCAATAATTAGCACTCGACACCCCAGAGTGCAAGCGGGAGCGTCACTATGAGCTTGCGGCGAACGTCTAAGCAGCAACTTCGAACCCCACACTGCCAGCACTGCGTGCGACGTTTAGGCGCCCGGACCCAAAATTATGGCGAGGGGCACGCCAAACTCCGGCGCCTCCGCCAGGGCAGGGATGCCCAGCAATGCACTGAGCGCCTCTGCGTTTGCCTTCTGCTCAATGCCGCTATACATGATGACCGAAGCAGCCTGAGCCTGACCATTCCAGTTGGCGGCTGTCGATACCGTCCAACCGTCCACCTGAACCCGCCCTGCATAACTTGCGGCCAGACCCGGTATACCGGTGGCGTTGTAGATAGCCACAGGAATGCTCTTGTCCACGACGGAGTCGGGGCTCGGCGACGGGGAAGGGGTCGGCGTCGGAGTCTCCACAGGAGTCGTGGAGGGTGCTGGCGTCGTGGGAGGAGCTGAGGTGGTGCTCGGCGGCGCGGTAGCGGTCTCACTCACGGTGGCCGGCGGCTGCGTGATGTTGTTATTGAGCATCTTCGGCATGATGAAAAAGGCCAGCAGCCCTACACACAGTGCAACGATGCCCACAACCATCAACGGCATCAGTGAGCGCCGCTGGGGTGCAATCGAAGCACGGTGGACGCCGTGGCGCGCCGAGTTCTCCTCGATAGCGTCGAATTCATCCCGCGGGTAATTACTCATTGTGCAGTGTCATCCTTGTGGGTACGGTCCTGTTGGTACGGCGGTAGTAGGCGCGGCGGCGAATGGCTACGTTGGCGAAACCGTGGATCATTTCCCGAGCCGGCGTGCGGACCGGGCCTGTTGCCGCGACGTACGTAGTCTACGCAACCGCTTGACCAGCATGGGGTCATAGGCCAGCGCGGCTTCCGTGTCGATCAACGCGTTCAAAACTTGGTAATAGTGGGTTGCTGAGAGGTCGAACAGCTCCCGGATGGCTTGTTCCTTGGCGCCGGCATACTTCCACCATTGGCGCTCCAGGTCGAGCATCTGCTGCTCACGCGCACTGAGTCCCGCCAGCGCTTCGGGTACTGCCAGTGCTTCGGGTACTTCCGAATTTTCCGGCGTTGCGGCAGGGTCCACTGGATTGTGCTCCGTTTGGACTGCTTCGGCCACAACAGCCCTCCATTCCTCATCCTCAGCAGGGCAGCAATCATCAGCCCGCATTGTCAATGATAAGGGTGAATCACATCCCTGTCATTTGGGTTTCTGTGAACAAGACACGCATCACACCTACCTGTGGAGGAATCAAGCCACGCCTGGCCCGCTCTCACAACGGCTCAGCATGGCTCACAATGGACACTATGGACAGCTCACCCAGCCTCTTCGACCTCCCGCCACCACCCCCGTGGGACACAACTCAATTGCAGGCCCTTGCCGCCCTGAAATCCGATCCCCTCTCGCACATGGCGCCCGATTGGGCCGCGGCACTAGCCCCGCAGGAATCCGCGCTGCGAAAACTAGGTGCCATGCTTCAAGACGAGTACGACGCCGGCACTCGCTTCCTGCCTCACCCCACCCAGGTGTTGCGCGCCTTGGGCACCCCACTGGCGGATGTCAAGGTCTTGATTGTGGGGCAAGATCCCTACCCCACCCCTGGGCATTCGGTGGGTCTGGCGTTTTCCGTGGATAGAGCTACTCACCCACTCCCCCGCAGCCTGAACAACATTTACAAGGAACTCGCCACTGATTTGGGCATCCCACCAGCAAGCCATGGTGACCTTAGCGCCTGGTCGCGGCAGGGCGTCCTCCTTCTGAACCGGGTGCTCACGGTAGCGCCGGGAGCGGCAGGATCGCACCGGCGTCGTGGGTGGGAAGAGGTCACCGAAGCAGTCATCCGCACCCTAATCACCCGGGAGAAACCACTCGTGAGCGTGTTGTGGGGCAAAGACGCCCAAAACTTGGCCCCAATACTGGAAGCGACGGCCGTGATTGAATCAGCACACCCGAGTCCGTTGTCAGCGTCGCGCGGCTTCTTTGGCTCCAAACCCTTCAGCCGCGTCAATGATCAGCTAGTAGCGCAAGGAGCCTCCCCCATCGATTGGGCACTACCTCAATGACCTAGACTGATTAGGACAAGCTAACTTTGCGTAATTATTTCGCTCACCACGCGGGCCAGTGCCCGGCACCTAGGAGCTCATCGTGACAACAACTCATACCGCTGCCACACGCCCGGCTGGACGAGGCGGAAAGCCCCGCATTCAGCACACCCTGCAGGTGCTGCGCAAGGAAACTCTGAGCCCGCACATGGTGCGCATCGTGGCCGGCGGCCCCGGGATGGCAAAATTTGAGCCCAGTTACGCCACGGATATGTACGTGAAGATCCTGTTCCTGCACCCCGGCGTTGAGTACACCGCGCCCGTGGATGTGGCAGCGCTGCGCGAGTCGCTGCCGCGAGAGCAATGGCCCGTGACACGCACCTACACCGTCCGTTGGGTGGACCTGGCCGCGCAGGAACTTGCCATTGACTTTGTGCTGCACGGCGAATCCGGTCTGGCCGGTCCGTGGGCAGCCGCAGCGGTCCCTGGCGACACGATTATTTTCTCCGGCCCAGGCGGCGCCTACACGCCCAACCCCGACGCCGATTGGCACCTTTTCGCTGGCGACGAAGCCGCCCTGCCGGCCATCGCTGCGGCCATCGAATCGCTGCCGGCCGGAGCTAAGGGGCACGCCTACGTTGAGGTCGATTCGGCCGCTGATATCCAGCCCATCAACAAGCCCGACGGCGTTGAGCTCACCTGGGTGTTCCGCGAAGGAGCCAGCCCGGCCGAGTCCACGGTCCTGCTGGACGCAGTAGCCAACGGCCCCTGGCCCGAAGGCACCGTCCACGCCTTTGTTCACGGAGAACGCGAATACATGAAGGCACTCCGTGACCTCCTCTTCAAGCAGCGCGGTCTGGAACGCTCACAGGTTTCCCTCTCGGGCTACTGGGCCTATGGTCGCACGGAAGATAACTTCCAGGCCGAAAAGCGCGAGCCGATCGGTCAAATTCTGTAGCTGGAAGTGACAGCTGGGCTCGGCGACACAGGCGAGAGTCCCTCGCGAGCAGTAAGATTTTCCCGCTCGTACCTCGCGTGCAAAATCCATCCTCGCTCCGGGACGCCCGCCTGTGTCGCTGGGCCTCCCCGCTAACCGCCAGTTACCGGCGACGGTTGCGGCGGCGGTCTTTTTGGCCGTTGCTGCGAGTGAAGGGTCGGGCGGCGTTATCGCCGAGCACCACACCCGCGGCTACTGCCAGGATGACAATCAAGGCGTTGAAGATTCCCACGGCGCCGGAGACTGAATCATCCGGTGTGAGTGTCATGACGAACATGGCTCGGAAGATGGAGAGTCCCACGAGCAAGAAGATGATCGAGGGGACGGCCACGACCAGCTGCGGGGCCCCGAGCCGCAGCGAGATGATGCGGGCCAGCATGCCGATCACCACGGCAGCGACTGCTGGGGCAAACCGTCCGCCCAGCCCCAACTCCATGCCGGCGTAGTAGACCAGATAACCAATCAAGGCCACCACCACCGTGGGTAGTAGCAGCCGTATGGCAGTCTGTTCAGCGATACAAATGGCCACAGTAGCCACCGCGACCAAGGCCAGCACCCAAAACAGGGGCAGGGAACCGGTGATGGTTTCGGCCACATTGAGCCGTTCTGCCCCAAACACGGCACCTGTCACCAGAGCCACTGAAATACCAGCCACTATGGCACCAAAGGTCAAGAACGCTGAAAGAAAACGGCCAGCGGCCGTCACAGGGAAGCCATTGATAGCATCTTGAACGGCCGAGACCAAGCGCCCCGAGGGCAGCATCAATAGAATTCCGCCAGCCACCACTACGGATGGACTCAACGGCACCTCCGCCATGAAGCACAGTACGGCGACGATGGTGACGAGGAAGGAGCTGATGGCGGTGACAAAGAAGTCTGGGACCCGCCACTTACTCAACACACGGGCGGTCTGGCTCGCCACCAAGATGGTGAGAAAGGCAACGCCCATGCCAAAGCCAGTGCCACCGATGACGCCCACCACAGCGGCCGCAAAAACGGCTTCCGCAAAAGAGACCATCCACCGAGGGAAGGGCTTGGGCTTCTTGATGATGACATCCAGACGCCGGTAGGCCTCATCCCTGCTGACTCCCCCGCCAGCAATGTCGGTGACGAGTTCGTGTACTTCCACGAGGCCGGCGTAGTTATTGGTCCAGGAACGTACCACGCGCAGCAGCGTGATCGGTACAGCATCGCGCGGGGCATAGTTGATGATGACTGACTGGTTGGTGATGTCGACTTCGATGTTGCGCAGTCCTAGGGCAGCGGTGACAGCGATGATGCTGGTCTCCACTTCAAGGGCACCGGCGCCGTAGCGGAACATGGTTTCGGCCAGTCGTAGCGCGAAGTCAATGGTTTTCCGTGCCGATTCCTCAGCCTTGCCGACCTGAATGGTGAAGTTGGCGTAGGGGCTCCCGGCCAGCCTGTCAACGATCTGCATGGGCGCCGTGGGCGGAGTCTCCCCTTGCACCAGTCTGCGCAGCATGCGTTTGGCAGAGGCGTTGGCCCGTGCCTGCGCCGGGGTCACCACCTCGTTTTTTGGCATGTCCCTCGAGACCGGACTCCGGCGCTCAACTCCCACAAGTCACCTTTCCAACATGTTGATTCTTGCTATAACGGTTGCGATGGCGATAGCCGCGATGGCGACCATCGCGCTGCCGTCGAAGCTAGTAATTCCTAGTAAAACTTTTGTCCCGTGCGGCGCACGTACAGCTGGCGGGCTACCCGCTCACCCACCGTGGTCCAGATCTTGTACTTCAAGGGCGAGAAGGGCAGGTCCCAACAGCCGATGAAATCCGTCACCGTCTTCGTGAAGCTGGTTTTGAACAGTCCCAGGCCATGGTGCGGGTGGGTGGGGTCTTTGAGCCGGTCCGCCGGCGGTGTGCCACAGAAATCGTATTCCACCGCGCCTAGCCCCTTCATATCCAAAATGGCTTCCCACTGGATCAGGTGCGAATCGCCATACTGGGAACGCTTCTGCAGTGAGCCACCATCCTTATACGTGGCCTTGGCTCCATAGTTGATGACAAAGGCGCCGACCGAGGGCACGTCGTTTTCGTAGACAAAGAAGAACTGTCCCTGCCCGCGGTTGCAGAACTCCGTCCAGAACTGCTGGAAGTAGGCAAACTCACGTGCCTTGCCAGCATTTTTCGCTTCGAAGGTCCCTTCCATGAGCCCGTACAGGGTCCTCATGGTCTCCTCGGTGGGTTCGGCTCGTTTGACTTCGACCCCTTCACGGGTGGCACGGCGCACAGCGTTCCGGCCCCGAGAATGGAGTTTGCGCAGCAGTTCGTTGGGCTCAGGAGTGATGTCCAAAATGGCTGTGTGGTCATTGGGCTGCAGGTCATCCACCTTGAGCAGACCAGCGGCGTTGAACACGGCACGGACTTCTTCCGAGTCGATGATGTCCGGCTCAATTTTCGCGGCGAAGACGTTCAGTCTGGCCCTTTTCACAAAGGCTCGTAGAGCCTCCAACATGGCCGGAACATGGGCAGCATCAGCTGTATCGGGGCCCTTCATGAGGTACCAGAGCTTGCCCAACACCGGGAAGGATTTCTCCAAAACTAGGTTGTAGCTGGTGTATCCGGCACCTTCGAACGCCAAAAATTGGGTATCCCAGCCATAGTTTTTCTTCACCGCGGCAAAGGCAGCAGACTGCAATAGATTGCCGCCATTGGGGTTGGCTGTGACGTGCGCATCCCAGTCGGCGATCTCGGCGGCGGTGGCAAATCGGGCAGTAAATTCTGGCAAGAGACCCTCAATTACGTCGGCATTTATTCACTACATGCAGTCTACCGGCCCGGTTTCTCACAGCCCATTCAGCATGTTTTGCAATGCAGTGCGCCCAGCCCCGCGGTGGTGGTTCTGGCGGTGACCAGCTGATTTTCCTCCTAACCAAACGGAGGAACCAAACGGAGGAACCAAACCGAGTAACCAAACCGAGTAACCAAACGGAGAAGCCAACGGCACGAAATCTTGTGAATTCATGCCCTTGGCTTCTCAACGGTGGCTTCTGCGGTTGGCGTGGCGTCCCTTACTTGGGAGAGCTGGAAGCCGCCGTCTCAAACTCGTCGTCGCGTCCGGCGTCGTGAGTCATGGGGCCACCTTTCGCATCGGCTTCGATGACATCCGCCTCGAACTCGGCCATTTCAGAGGTGAGTTCCACGGGGGCTTCGCGGTCCAGCTTGGTGGACAGCGGCACCTCCTTGACGAAGCAAAGGATGATCGCGGCAATGACGGCTAGGGGCACCATGAAGAGGAACAACGGGATCAGGGCCTCATTGTAGGACTCGATCACAAGCTTCTTGATGGGATCCGGCAGGGCGTTGACCAGGTGCGGGGTGAAGGAGCTGGCACCGCCGCCGCCTGTGCCTCCGGGGATCTTCTCGGCGACGAGCTCATGCAGGCGGGTGGCGAACATGGCACCCACAACGGCGGAACCAAGCGTGGCACCGACCTGGCGGAAGTAGTTCTGCCCGGCGGTGGCCGTGCCAACAAACTTCAACGGGAAGGAGTTTTGCGCCACCAGCGTCATGATTTGCATGCTGGCCCCGAGCCCAATGCCCATGATGCCCATGTAGACGCAGATGAGGTAGACGGGCGAATCGGCATGGAGTGTGGCCATCAGAGCCAATGACACAGCCAAAATAAAGGAGCCAACGATCGGGGCAACCTTGTACCGGCCCGTGGTTGAGACGCGACGGCCCACAACAACCGAGACGATCAGCATGCAGCCCATCATGGGAATCATGAGCAGGCCCGCCTGAGCTGCCGAGAAGCCTGTGGCCATCTGAATGTACGTTGGCATGTAGCCAAGCACGCCGAACATGGCGATGCCCGTGAGCAGGCCGGCAATGGTTGTCAGGTTGAAGTTACGGCTCTTGAACAGCATCATGGGCATGACCGGTTCGCTGGCACGCAGCTCCACGAAGACGAACAGCACACCAAAGACGATGGCGGCGGCAGCGAGACCCAGAATTTCAGGCGAATTCCAGTCATACTGTGAACCGCCCCAGGTGCCCACCAGAACCAGTGCGGTGGTGGCGAGGGCAATGAGCATCATGCCCAAGTAGTCGATCTTGGGTCGTGTTGCGTGCACAATCTTCGGCACATGCAGCAAGAAGATGGTGGCGAAGATGGCTAGAACTGCCAGCGGCACGTTCATCCAGAACGCCCAGCGCCAGCCCGGCCCCTCAGTCAACCCGCCGCCAATCAGCGGACCTGCCACCGACGAGAAGGCGAAGACGCCGCCCATGATACCCATGTACTTGCCGCGTTCGCGGGCAGGAACGACGTCGGCAATGGTTGCCTGGGAAAGAATCATCAAGCCACCACCACCAAGACCCTGAATGACGCGGGCCACGATCAGTGTGCTCATGTCCGGAGCCAGCGCACCAATGACGGAACCAATGGTAAAGATGGAGATGGCGAACAGCAGCATGGGCTTGCGGCCCAAGAGGTCACCCAGCTTGCCGTAAACCGGCATCATGATGGTGGACGCCAGAATGAACGCGGTGATGGCCCACGCCATATGCTCGACGCCGTTCAACTCGCCCACCATGGTGGGCAGCGCTGTCGAGAGGACAGTCTGGTTCAGAGACGCCAGCAACATGGTGACCATGAGGCCTGCGAACAAGAGAACTATTTTACGTTTCTCGCCGGGATCGACCAGCGTTTCAACTTTGGTTTGAGCACTCATAAAGTTGCTTTGATTGCCTCTCGGAAAATTCTAATTGATTCATCCACAGTCTTGGATGCCCCTGTTGATACGGCTGCCGGGTCACGGCTAAAGACGAAGCGCACGGCGGTTCCGGCCAGCATCAGCAACGCCTTTGCCCCCTCTTGACCTCCCGGGATACTGGCACGATCCATGACCACATCGGCGTCGTTGTAGCGATCCTCCAGGATCGATTCGACCAAGAGTTCCGAGGCGTTGACGTGTTGCAGAACGGTGCGGCCCAGTTCGGGATACTTGGCCTTGAGCGCCTTGCGGCGAGCCTGCTGGGAAGCCTCCGGGAACATGGTTCGGATCACCGTGATCATCAGACGGACGGTGCGACCAAAGAGGTCGTCCTCTCCGTCTGCACGAAAGGCAGCCACGGCTTCATCGGAGAGCGTGGGTGGCTGGGTCCCCATAATGGCGTCTTCCTTCGTTGCGAAGTAGTTGAAGAACGTCCGTTTGGAGATGCCGGCAGCATCGGCGATGGCTTCCACTGTGGTCTTGGTCAGGCCCTCTTCAAGAGCCAAAGCCGACGCCTTGTCATGAATGAGCGCCCACGTATCTAGACGGTTCCGCTCACGCAGCGGCACGGTGGTGGTTTTTTGCATGACTACAGTTTATGCCCTGGTGCAAAGATTGCACAAGTGCAAAGTTTGCTGTGGGGCGTGCTTCACGTCACTGCAACTACTTTCACACTAAGGCCCCACCTCTACGAACACCCCTAGAGGAACGCAAAACCCACTCACCGGCAATGAACTTCCCATAAAATGGGAACTTGATCTACGAATCTGTGATTCGGGACACTAACGTAGCCATCATGCTTGCTAAACAACCCACCGCAGCAGCGGAAACTCCGGGAGCACCAATTACTGGTGGGCCCCCGGCGGAGGCACGCTCACGGGTTCTAGAAATCTTGTTGCAGTTTGCCCAAGCTCAGATCCTGACCGCTGCCCAAATCTCAACACGCACCGGAATCCCCGCCAGCGCTGTTTACCGTCATCTGTCCTCGCTAGTCAGCGCAGGGCTCGTCGCCCCGGCGAACCACCGAGGACAATTTTCGGCTGGCCCGGCAACACTGCGGCTCGCAGCCAACTTTCGTCATGAGTCCATCATCTCCAGCCACATCAGCGCCAAGGTGCAGCAGTTGTCCGATGAAACCCAGGAACTGGCGGCCTACCTCGTGGTGAGCGGTGGCCAGGCCTTGTGTGTGGAAGCAGTTGAAGGCCCTCAAATGCTTCGCTGCAGCTACTCCGCTGGGCGCGCCCAGCCACTTCACTTAGGCGCAAGCGCTGTGTCCTTGCTGGCTCATCTTCCCGAAATCGAACAAACCGAAGCAATTGCCTCTCTCGGACTGGACGCCGCGGCAGAAACAGCACTCCGCCGCGAGCTCGAAATCACCACCTCACGCGGATTTGCCCTGAGCCAAGGCGCCGTCGATTCAGGAGTTTGGGGCGTCAGCGTGCCGATCTTTAATCCCACGGGGGCCTTGTCAGGAACCCTGAGCACCATGGCTCCGTCAGTTCGAGCCATCCGCAATGAAAAGCGGCTCATCTCCGCAACCAGAGCAGCAGCACTCATTCTCAACGCAACAGAAAACGGAATGTCATGACCATCGATGTAGCACCCACACCATGGACTGGCCGTGATGACGGACCCGGAGTTGAACGCCGGCGCTGGCACCATGCCATCAATAAACCAACGAACACAACGGTAGCGTCGGACGCCTCAATGTCTGGCGGCGTTGCCATCATCGGATTCCAAAGCGATGAAGGCGTTCGACGCAATAAGGGACGGACCGGGGCAGCCAATGCACCTGCAGCCATCCGCGCCATGTTGGTCTCGTTGTCGGCACCAGCCGAACTCTGCGCACAAGATCTCGGAGATGTCCGCGTCAATGAGCACGCCATGGAAGCCGGCCAAGAGCGACTCGGTCACGCTGTTGCTGGTGCGCTGCAGACAAGTCTCCTGCCGATCGTCCTCGGCGGCGGGCACGAAACCGCATTCGGCAGCTACCTTGGCCTAGCAGAATCCGGCGCCGTCAACGGTCGTCGTCTGGGCATCATCAACTTAGATGCGCACTTTGATTTACGATCCGACCCAATTTCTTCCTCAGGCACTCCGTTCCGCCAAATCGCGGAGCTGCACGCTGCTACCGGAGAAGATTTCACTTATCGGGTTTTGGGGATCAGTGAAGCCAACAACACCCTCGACCTTTTTCATACGGCCTCGCAGCTGGGCGTGAAACACATGATCGATGAGGACTGTGGCATCACCAACCTGCCCGCCGTCACTGATTTTGTAAGTGGCTTCCTCAACGAGGTCGACGCCGTCTACCTCACCATTGATCTGGACGTCCTACCGGCACATGTTGCCCCCGGAGTCAGCGCTCCCGCTGCCTTGGGTGTTCCCTTTGAAGTCATTCTGGCTGTCTGCCGCCAGCTAGCTAGATCTCCCAAGTTACTCCACGTGGACGTCGTAGAACTGAATCCTCTCTTTGATATTGACAACAGGACGGCCCGCGCTGCGGCCCGCCTAGTCCACGCCATCGCTACCGAACACACGGCACTCCTCCGGGAGACCCCAACCGCCCCGGCATCATCGCCCCAAACTGGAATTGAGCTCCTGTGAAACGACTATTTCACCGCTACCGCTTTTGGGCGGTCCTGCTTGCCGCACTGATCAGTTTCACCGGCATCGCTGCTCAGGCTGCCACAGCCGCCCCAGCCCCGGACCCGTCCGCCCCGGCAGCCCCGTCAGCAAGTGCAGATTCGTTCGCCAAGCTCACCGACTTGCAGTCCGGAAAGCTGACACTCCGGGTGGGCACCGACGCTACTTTCCCGCCGTTTGAGTTCACCGACGCTAACGGCAAAAAGATGGGCTTCGATATTGATCTGATCAACGCCTTGGCCAAAGAATCAGGCATCAAGAACGTTGAATTCATCCAGATGCCGTTCGGCAACATCGTCCCGGCGCTGCAAGCCAATCAAATCGATGTGGGTGCCTCGGCCATTTACATCAGTGCAGAGCGTGCCAAGGCCATCGACTTCTCCGATGTGTACTACCCCGGTGGGCTAGGAATCTTTGTTGCCGAAGACAACACCACAGTGAACTCTCTGGCCGATTTGGCCGGCATGAAGATCGCCGTTCAGGTGGGAACAAAGTCTGTTGAATGGTTGGAGCAGAACCAGCCTGAAGCTCAACTAGTCCAGGTCCAGACCAATGACCAGATGTTTTCCTCTGTGAAACTGGGTCAGGCCGATGCCGTCGTGACAGGACAGCCCGGTGGCCGCTACTTCATCGCCCAACAGGGCGGACTGAAACAGGTGGGCGAACGACTCACCAATGAAAACTACGGTTACGCATTCCAAAAATCTGACCCCGCGTTCAGGGATGCCTTCAATGCTTCGCTAGTTTCCCTGAAAGAAAACGGCGGTTACGACAAACTGGCCGCCACATGGTTTGGCGACGAGTCGCTGCCTGTCACCGGTCCCGCCAAAGCGCACAGCCTCATCAACATCTCCTCCATCACCAATTCCGCAGGCCCGCTGTGGGACGGCTTTGTCACCACCATGTCCATTATTGGCATGTCCTTGTTACTCAGCCTGGCCTTTGGCATGTTGGGTGGGTTCGCCAAGTTGTCCAAGATCGCACCAATCCGCTGGATAGGCACCGTTTATGTCTCCGTCATCCGAGGCACGCCCTTCATTGTGCAGCTGTTTTTGATCTACTTTGGACTCCCCCAACTTGGCCTGCAGTTGCAACCCATGGTGGCCGGTGTGTTTGCCCTCGGCTTGTACAGCGGTTCCTATGTGACCGAAATTGTGCGCGGTGCCATCCAGTCCGTAGACAAGGGGCAGATGGAGGCGGCACGTTCCTGCGGTATGAGCGCCGGGTCCGCGCTCCGACACATCATCGTCCCGCAGGCCTTCTTGCGCATGCTCCCGCCGTTGGGCAACGAGTTCGTCTCTTTGACCAAAAACTCCGCACTCGTATCATTTGTCACCATCAGTGAAATGTTCCTCGTGGGTCAGTCCATCATTGCCCGCACCTTTGATGCGTTGACCGTGTACCTCTTCATCGGTTTGGTCTACTACATCATCACCAACATCATCGGCTTCATCGCCAACACCCTCGAGAAGAAATTGGCGGTTTACATCTAATGGCACTTCTTTCGACTAAATCCATTACCAAGACCTTCGGTCAGCTGGAGGTCCTCAAGGGCATCGACTTCTCCATTGAACCCGGGGAGGTCGTGGCGGTGATCGGGCCCAGTGGCGGCGGCAAGTCAACGTTCCTACGGTGCCTAAACCTGTTGGAGACTCCTACATCCGGTCAGGTGTTGTTCGACGGGGAGGACCTCTTGGCCCCCAACGTGGACCTTGACCGGTTGCGCTCACGCATGGGCATGGTGTTCCAGCAGTTCAACCTGTTCCACAATCTAACCGCGCTGCGCAACGTCATGCTGCCCCAGATGAACGTCCTGAAAAAGTCCAAGGCTGCGGCTGAGGCTCATGCCATGGAACTGCTGGAAAAGGTGGGCATGACGCACCGCGCCCATGCCTACCCTAGCCAGCTCTCGGGCGGACAGAAGCAGCGCATTGCGATTGCCCGGGCCGTCGCCATGACCCCGAAGCTCATGTTGTTCGACGAGCCAACCAGCGCCCTGGATCCGGAAGTTGTCAACGACGTTTTGGACGTCATGACCGATTTGGCAAAGCAGGGCATGACCATGATCGTGGTGACGCACGAGATGGGCTTCGCACGGAAAGTTGCCGATCGAGTGGTCTTCATTGATGGAGGCATCATCTCCGCCGATCAGCCACCGGAGGAGTTCTTCGCCGAAGGTAATAGCAACCCTCGTGTCCGAGACTTCCTTAATAAGGTCCTCTAAAAAACACACCACAAATAACTGCGCCCCGGAACCACAATGAGATTGGTTCCGGGGTGCAGCTGTTGCTGGGGTACCGAGGTGGCCAACCCGCCTGCATCACTCCCGAGCCGTGCGAATCAGTCCTCGCGCGGGCGCAGCCACGTGAATTCCGGGGTTTGTTTGGCCAGGAACGCAGCCACCCCGATCGCTGCGTCGTCGCTAATGGCCATCTGCCCTTGCCAATAAGCGCTGAGCCGTTCCACCTCGGCCTCGCTGGCCCCTGAACTCAGCGCATTGATGAGCGCTTTGTGTCCCTGGGCCGAGAACTGCGAGCGCGCTGCCAGATGCAGAGCGTAGGAATACACCTCATCCCACAGGGTGTCCACGGCCAACACTTTGGTGGCCATCCCCAGCCGCAACGCTTCCTCGGCATCCAACAAGTCGCCGCTGAGCAGCAAGTATTTGGCGGCGGCGGGGCCTGCAAGTTCCACGAGCCGCTTGATGCCGGAGAGCGGATACACAATGCCGATCTTGCCCGGGGTGATGCCGTAGTGGGCGCCGCTGGAGGCGAGCCGGATGTCGCAGGCGCCGGCGATCTGCCACCCGCCACCCACGCAATAACCGTCGATCGCGGCTATGACGGGTTTCCGAAATGCCGCCAGCGCATTCTCGGCGGCGCTGACGTCTCCGCCGTCGCGGTGGCCCGTGGCGGGATTGTGCAAGATCTTTTGTACGGAGGCAATGTCGGCCCCGGCGGAAAAGTGGTCGCCGGCCCCGCGCACCACCACAACTTTCACGGAATCGTCGGACTCCAAAGCCGCCAGCAGCGGCGGAAACTGTTGCCACATTTCCGCAGTGATGGCGTTGCGCATACTCGGGTTGTCCATGATGAGCCACGCCACGGGGCCGGACCGTTCAACCCGGAGTGTTCCTTTCCCCCGCTCAGCCACGGCGTATCTCGCCGGTGGACGCGGAGGAGGGTGCGCCGTCGTACACCACACCAGCCTCCATCAACCCGGTGATTTGCTCCGCGGACAAACCCAGCCCCTCCAAAATGGCGAGCGTGTCCTGCCCGAGCGCCGGCGGCGCCTTCGCCACAACGGGCGCGCGGCCATTGACCGAGACCGGCCCGCGTAGCAGGGGCAGGGCCGTCCCGTCGCTGCGCTGCACCGTTTGCACCATCTGCAAATGCTGCACCTGGGGATCGGCGAATGCCTGCTCGTAGTTGTAGATAGGCCCGGCGGGGATGCCCTCGGCCCGCAGATCGGCCAGCCATTGTGCCGCGGTCTGGCGCGCCAGCAGGCCATCGATCAGCTCGCGCAGCGCCTCCCGATGCACGGTGCGCAGCCGGCTCGTGTGGTAATCGGGGTGCTCCGCCAGCTCCGGCGCACCCAGCAGCGAGCACAATTGCACCCACTGTTTCTCGCTACCCACCGCGATAATCAGCGGAATATCGGCGCTCTTGAACACCCCATACGGCGAGAGCACCGGGTGGCTGTTCCCGCGCGGCACCGGTACCTCCCCCGTGCTCAGAAACTGCTGGCCCTGAAAGGCGGACAGCGAGAGCCCCGTTTCCAACAACGACGCCGAAACAGCACTCCCAGCCCCGCCCTCCTTGCGCCCGGCCAACGCTGAGGCCACCCCGAAGGCCGTGTAGATGCCGGTGACGAGGTCCACGATCGGCACACCCACGCGGTACATGTGCTCGGCGTCCAGACCCGTGACCGACATGAGCCCGCTCATCCCCTGCGCCACCTGATCCAGGCCGGCCGTTTGGCTCAGCGGGCCGGTGGGTCCGAATCCCGTGACCGAAGCGATGATCAGCGATGGGTTTGCTGCGCGGAGCAAATCCGGGTCCAGCCCGGTGGAACCCAGCACCCCGGGGCGGAAGTTCTCAATCAGGACATCGCTGGCAACTGCTAGGTCCCAGAGGATCTTCTTACCGGCAGGCGTGTAAAAGTCCACGGCGATGGAACTCTTGCCGCGATTGGCGGAGTCAAAGTAGAGGGAGTGATCGCCGTCGAACGGCGCCCAGCTGCGGGCCGAATCCCCTCCCTTAATGCTTTCCACTTTGATGATGGTGGCACCCATATCGGACAACAATGACGCCGCATAGGGTCCTGCAAGCGCACGGGAGAGATCCATGACTTTAATGCCGGTAAGCGGCAGGTCCCTCAGTGGCCCGTCGCCCAGCACCTCAGGCACCTGTGCCCCGCAGCTTCACGTTGATCTGCTTGGTTTGGGTGAAGCCAGCGAGCATTCCTTCGAGCGAGACTTCCCGGCCAATGCCGCTTTGCTTGTAGCCACCGTACGACTGTCCCGGCACCTGCCCTCCACCCTGGTTGATCTGCACCCATCCGGCTTCGAGGCGGTGCGCGGTGTTGAGGGCATCGTCGAGGTTGTGACTCCAGATATAGGCGGCCAAACCATAGTTGGTGTCGTTCGCCATTTCCACCACCTCATCCACGGTGCGCCACGGAATGGCGACCAGGACGGGGCCGAAGATTTCCTCGCGAGCAATCCGGAAGTCATTCCGAGCCCCAGTAAACAAGGTAGGCAGGTGATAGTAACCCTCGGTCAGCGGGCCCTCGGTGGGTTCCGAACCACCAATCACGGCCTTCATGCCGGGCGTGCTGCGGCCCTCGTCGAGGAAGGTGCTGATGGCGCTGTGTTGTTTGGCGTTAATGACGGCACCCATATCCGTGGCCTCATCCAGCGGGTCCCCCACCGTCAAGGCGTCGAGCCGTGAACTCAGGGTCCCCACCACCTCGTCGAAAATGTTTTCATGCACGTAGAGTCGCGAACCGGCCGTGCAGCTTTGCCCCTGGCGAGTGAAGCGCGAGGCGAGCAACAAGCCTGAGTAGAGTTCGTCGTCGTCTGTGGCAGTGGAGGTGGCAGTGGAGGTGGCGGTGGCGGAGGCGGTGGCGGAGGAAACAGAACCAGACAGCGCGTCCGGGAACACGATGGAGGGGTTCTTCCCACCCAGTTCCAGCGATTGGTGCGCCAGTCGGGCGCCAGCGTGGCCGCCCACGCGCCGGCCCACCTCGGTGGAACCGGTGAAGGAGACCTTGTCCACGCCGGGGTGCAGGGCCAGGGCCTCGCCGATGACCGAACCGCTGCCGGTCAAGGCGTTGAGCACCCCGGCGGGCAGGTGTTTATTGCAGACCTCGGCCAGCAACAAGATGGCCAGCGGGGCGTCCTCGGCGGCCTTGAGGATCACGGTGTTGCCGGCTGCGAGCGCGGCGGGGACCTTGAACGCGGCGATCATGAGCGGGGAGTTCCACGGCAGGATCGCCGCGACCACGCCGAGGGGTTCCAGCCGGGTGTACTGCAATTGGTTATCGCCCGCGGGGAGGGTGTGGCCTTTGACTTCCCCGGCCACGCCGGCGAAATAGCGAAACATGGCCACGAGGTTGGTGGCCTCGGGCCGGGCCTGGGTACGCAAGGCGTTGCCGGTATCCAGGGCGGTCAGCTTGGCGAATTCTTCGATGCGGGATTCGAGCTCGTCGGCGATGGCCAACAGGGCTTGGGCGCGGTCGGTGAAATGTAGTGCGCGCCAGGCCGGGAAGGCTCTGCGGGCCGCGGCGACTGCCCGCTCCACATCCTCCACGGTGCCCGCCGGGACGCGCGCAATCACTGACTCGCGGCGCGCCGGGTTGTGCACCTGGTGCCATTCCTCCCCCAACGAGGTGACGGGTTCGCCGCCCACCCACATGGGATGATCTTCCACGCCGCGCTCGGGTGAGGACGTGGTGGGTGTATGCGTTGTCATGACGAAAGCCCCTTTGCTTTATCAAGTGCCGCGGCCATGGGTGTGGGCCGCCAAGTCCACGCTCACACACGCACGCCCCGCTTGCAACTTCCGACGCCGCGGTGACGCCTGATTGGATCACAGATCTTGACGCCACCGATAGTATGAAAACGCATCATTGTCTCGAGGATGCGTTCAATCCATCGCCGTCCCTGGGGGATATCTTGCGAAAAATTGCTTCTCTGCTGTGCGCCGTGGCGGCGTCGGCCGTCCTGGCTGTCTCGGGGTTGTCCCCCGCCCTGGCAGAATCCCCGACGGCCCCGCCGAGCCCAACACCGGCCGCTTCCGCCGCACCCTCTTCATCCCCACCTACGACGCCGGATCCCTCGCCTGCCGCTTCTGCCGCGCCGGCGCCGCTGGTTACCAGTCCGGGTGGCGGAACGGCGGCGGCCGTTGCCTCGTCGTCGCCCATCATGACGGCCGACCCCGCAGCTACGGCACCTGCCAAGAGCCCCCTCGCTCGGGCGCTGTCCGGCATTTACGTCCCCGATGCCAAAGACACATTTGTTGCAAAGGTCGTGGCGAGGGCCAATATGTACCGGGCCCAAAACGGCGCAGCCCCGTTAGTTTTGAACACGGCCATTAGCGCCGGCTCGCAAGAATGGGTCCTGAAGCTGAACGGGCAGATCAACGCTGACACCTTGGATATGAACAAGCTGCACCGTCCGGACTACGGCGCCTCCATCCTCCCGGGCGGCTTTGACACGTACTCGGAAATTATCGGCATCAACAACACGGCCGAACAGATTGTTGACTGGTGGATGAACTCCCCCGGCCACCGCGCAGCTCTCATGGATAAACGATTCACTGACCTTGGGCTGGGCTACGTCAAAACCACCAAGGCCGGCTGGAGTGGCATGACCGTGGTCGCGGGCAATTTGACTAGGTACCCGGCCAAAACAACGCCTACCCCGTCTCCAACAACTCCGGCGCCCGCCCCGACACCTACACCCACCCCGACGCCGACGAAGCCGGCACCAAGCCCCGTTCCTGTCTTTGCAGCAGGCGACATCGCAGCCGTCAACTCCGCCGGCAGCCTGTACGTCTACCCCTCAGCCAAGGGCGGTGATTTGTGGAAGAGCAAGTTCATCTCCGCAGGTTGGTCAGGAGTTCAACAGTTGACAGTGGTGGACTACAACAACGATGGCATCCAAGACCTCGTTGCAATCTGGACCGATGGCCGGCTCACTGTCAGCTTCGGCCAGGCAAACGGCACCTTGAAGGCTGCCCAAAAGATCGGTTCAGGATGGGGACCTTTTGACGTGGTCATCACGAAGTGGAAATCGGGCTCGGTATACCCATCGATCGTCGCGAAAAGCCGTACAAGCGGACAGCTCTTCCTCTACCCAAATCTTGACGGCGTTCGTTTCGGCGCACGTCAGCAGATCGGCAATGGTTGGGGTTCCTTGACCATCATTGCCGCCGATTTTGATGGCGATAAAAAGCAGGATTTACTGGCTCGCACCTCGGCTGGACAGTTGCTGCTCTACCGCGGCAATGGCTCCGGTGGATTCATGAGTGAAAGCCGCCGCGTAGTGGGAACCGGGTGGGGCTCCATGACCCACCTTTCCGGCATTGCCGGTCACACAGGCGCGGGCAGTTACGGCGTTCTTGCCCGCTCGTCGAGCGGGAATCTCTTGTACTACCCGATCCTGCGCAACTCTTGGGGTTCTAGGTTGCAGATCGGTACCGGTGGCTGGTCGGCACTGAAGCTGGGTAGCTAGGAGCCCAGGGTCGCTTGCAGTGCCGGGGACTCGGCGTCTGTAGAATCCGCATCTGCAGCTCCGGCCGCAGCCCCGAAGACCGCCCCGCCCATCGAGAGCTGGGCCCGCATCCCCCTGTGCCAGGTGATAAATCCGCCGTCGAGATTGCTGACGGTGAAGCCCAGCTGCGCCAGAATCCGCGCCGCCGTATTGCCGCGCTGGCCCACGGCGCAGTGGACCACCAACGGTCCAGCAAGCAGCTCGCCGTATCGTTCACGCAGCTCGTCCACCGGAATATTGACCGCGCCAGCAATGGCTCCGGCGGCGAATTCACCGGCGGTGCGCACGTCAATGAGGTGCGCACCGGCCGCCACTGCGTGGGAAAGTTCGTGCCATTGCACGGTGTTCACTACGCCCGCGGCAAGGTTGTCGGCAATCATCCCGAGCATGTTCACGGGGTCCTTGGCCGAGCCAAATTGCGGCGCATAAGCCAGCTCCAGGTCGGCAAGTTCGCTGGCGGTCATGCCTGCGCGCATTGCTGTCGCGATGACGTCGATCCGCTTATCCACACCGTCCCCGCCCACGCCCTGTACGCCAAGAATGGCGTCCGTGACCGGATCCACTAGCAGTTTCAGCGACATTTGGCTGGCGCCCGGGTAGTAGCCAGCATGGTTTGCCGGGTGCGAATGAATAGCCCGGTACGGACGCCCAGCAGCCCGCAGCCGCTTCTCATTCCAGCCGCTCATGGCTGCGGTCAGGCCAAAGACACCGACGACGGCGGTGCCCAGGACCGCGGCCGAACGCACAGCCCGGCCCGTGATGACGTCCGCCACGAGGCGCCCGTGCCAGTTCGCCGTTTGTGCCAGACGCACCAGCGTTGGCTCTCCGGATACGGCGTCGCGCTTTTCTGCCGCGTCACCCACCGCGTAAATGAACGGGTCACTGGTCCGCTGCGACTCGTCCACAACCACTCCCCCGTGGGTTCCCACCGCCAAGCCGGCAGCCTTCGCCAACCAGCTTTCAGGACGCACGCCAACGGCCGTGATCACTAGATCCGCGGCGATGCGCGTTCCGTCGGTGAGGATGATGTCGTACTTCTCCACGGTCGCCGTGTGCGCATTGGTGCGGACCTTCACGCCGTTGGCCATGAGCCGCTCCACCAGGGGCACCACCATTTCGGGATCCAGCGGGGCCAGGATCTGCGGTCCTGATTGCAACAGGATCACTTCCACACCTCTCAGGGCAAGGTTTTCAGCCAACTCCAGACCAATGAAACCGCCGCCGAGAATCGCTGCATGCAAGGGCACGCTGGAACCGGCCTCCATAGCCGTAAGTTCAGCCATGATGGCATCCACATCGGCTACGTCGCGCAGGGTATGGGCACGCTCAATTCCGGGCAAATCGGGCAGCACTGGCTTGGCGCCGGTGGACAAGACGAGGGCATCGTAGGCCTGCTCAAAACTCTCGCCGGTAAGGAGGTTGCGGACGGTCACGGTCTTTTGGGCCGCATTCACGGCGGTGACCTCATGGCGAGTATGCACATCGATATTGAAACGGGACTTCAGCGATTGCGGGCTTTGCAGCAGCAAAGCCTCACGCTCCACAATGACTCCGCCCACGTGATAGGGCAGTCCGCAGTTGGCGAAGGAGACATGTTCGCCGCGTTCAAAAACCGTGATGTGGGCATTTTCGTCATTTCGGCGCAGGCGGGTGGCGGCAGACATGCCACCGGCAACACCTCCGACGATGACAACGCGCAATTGATTCGAGGTCACGGCGTTGCTACTTTCCGCCGAAGAGCTTGGCGAACCAGCCGGGATTTTCACTGGCCGCTTTGGGCGCATTCGGATCGCAGGAGCAGCGCTCCGGCTTCGGAATATGGCGCATCACATCATCCACGTGACTGCCACAGCCCGCCCAAGTGGTCTTGTTACAGGAACGGCATTTCACGGCACGGCACATAGTTATTCTCCTCATCTTGGATACCCCCATGGGTATCTGATGTTTCCAGAATACATACCCCCTGGGGTATGCTGTCAAAACGACATCAAAGCGCAAGGAGCATCATGCAACTGTCTGAGGAAGCGTCAAAGCCAATCATCAATCGGCTCCGCCGAGCCAATGGCCAATTGGCCGGCATCATTCGCATGCTTGAAGAGGGCCGCGATTGCGAAGACATCGTCACGCAGATGGCCGCGGTCGGAAAAGCACTTGACCGTGCTGGATTTGGTTTAGTTGCCAGCAGCTTGAAGGAGTGCCTGACATCGGGGCAAAGTGAAGAACTAGACAGCGGAAAGCTGGAAAAGTTGTTCTTGTCTCTGGCCTAGCGGATCAGGGGTTGCGAGCTTAGCGTCACTGACCCCAGCAAACTGGCGTTCGAAGATTTGGACGCGACACTCGAGCGAGCCTCCTCGCCCTCCTCCCGAGTGGCTCGCCGGTCATCGCCAGTGGTTATGAGTCGTAATTGACCACTGTTAGGCGTACAGCCCGTTCAGCCAAGCACCCCACGCAGCACCGGCAGGTTCCGCCTCCGCGCCTTCAGCGAAGAGGTGCACGGTCAGCCCCACCACGGCGCCAAAGGCGTTGCGGCCAAAGAAGCGAATCATGGCATCCTCGGTGCGCAACCCCACGAAGTTCTGGTCCAAATAATCCACCTCCGCGTCCACTAAGCCGAGGCCCGCACTGGTGAGGGAAACGTGTCCGCCAGCTCCGGCGTCGTGAATTCCTAGGGCGGCTTTGACGGTTTCCAGGGCATCCGGCGCAGACGATGCCGCCGGTCCCTGAACGTCCGCGAACGCGGCCTGGCGCCCGGCAAAATACTGCACGTACTGGCCCAATGTATGCAGGTAGAACGCGGTGTGCTGGGACGCGCCGTCGTACTGATTGTCCCAATCCTCGAAGAACACGCCGCTGTGAACATAGCGCAGCCAGGATTTGCCATCGGGAAGTTCGGAGATGTCGTAGTCCAGCTGGTTGAAGAAACCGCCCTCGCCATCCATGCGGTTGGAGAAGCGGTGCGGCGGATCCCACACGGTCACGGTGCTGCCGAAGGGGCCCGCGCCGCCAAGTTTCGGCTCGATCTCCATGGGCCACATCCAGCCCGAGGTGCCCTGCGTCGCCGCGTCAAAAACCTCCGCCGGCGTGCCCTCAATCTCGGACTCGTGCACAATCTTGAATTCCTTGGCCATGCTGTTCTCCTCAATGCGACTGGGCGCGCTGGCACTGGATGGGACCACCGTCGGGGACGGACAGACCAGCGGCTTCCTGGCCCGGCGTCCCCACTGTTTAGCGCTCTTTCACCTTACGTCCACTAACGGCAAACGCCCCAGTATTTAGCGGTCAACACTGAATACTGTAGGCGTTTGGGGTTGCGCACTTCGGGGACGGTTTGCGCAGACGTTTTCCTGGCCGGATGGCTCAAGCTGCGTCGTGATCCGTTTCCAAGATGGTGGCAAGAGTTTCCAGTGCCTCGTCCGCGCCGGGACCTTCGGCGCGGAGAACCACGCGGTCACCATGTGCGGCACCCAGGCTCATGAGCGAGAGGATGCTGGCGGCGTCCATGGCGTCCTCGGCGGGCTCGCCTTCCATGGCGATCGTGACCTCCACGTCCAACTCCGCGGCGGCTTCGGCGAAGATCGCGGCGGGGCGGGCGTGCAGGCCGACGCTGCTGGCAACGGTGGCAATACGTTCAGACATGGGGGCTCCTACAGTAGATTTCTTGCGTGAATAGTTAGAGGCCGAGCTCGGCCAGGATGGGCAATTCTGCGCGCACATCGGCCTGGGCAGCGGTGGCGTTCGGCGCGGTCAGCGCCAGCCCGGCCAGCTGCTGCGCCCGCTCCATCGTGACGGTTTTTAGCACGGCGGATACGGCGGCCAGCGCGCGGGCACTCATGGACAGGCTCGTCACGCCAAGTCCGGTAAGCACGACGGCGAGGGCCGGGTCCGCGGCAGCTTCACCGCACACACCCACTGGCTTGGGCGCGCCCGTGGCAGCACTGGCGAGGGAGGCGCCGTCGGCCGTCATTTTGACCAGCGCTAGGACGGCTGGCTGCCAAGGATCGTTGAGCGTGGCGAGGGGGCCGAGCTGGCGGTCGGCAGCCATGGCGTACTGGGTGAGGTCATTGGTGCCGAGTGAGGCGAAGGCAACCTCGCGCAACACCGTGGCGGAGGTCAGCGCGGCGGAAGGCACTTCCACCATGACGCCGGGAGTTTTCAGGCCCGCCACGGCACACATCGACGCAAACTGCGCAGCCTCATCCGCGGTGGAAATCATGGGTGCCATGACCCAAACCTCGGCCGCGTTGGCAGCCTCAGCGGCGGCGATGGCCTCCAGCTGACGGGCCAAAACGCCCGGAGATGTGAGGTCGGTACGGTATCCGCGCACACCCAGGGCGGGGTTGGGCTCGTCCGCGTTGGTGAGGAACGGCAGCGGCTTGTCGGCGCCTGCATCGAGGGTTCGCACCACCACTTTCTTGCCTGGGAACGCCGCAAACACGGCACCATAAGCCTGAATCTGCTCCTCCACCGTGGGCTCTTCGACGCGGTCCAGGAAGCAGAATTCGGTGCGCAGCAGGCCTACACCTTCGGCTCCGGCGGCTGCTGCCTTGATGGCGTCCGCCCCGGTGCCGACGTTGGCCAGCAAGGGGAGGTGAACGCCGTCGGCCAGCGTGTTGTTGCCCGTGAAGGCGGACAGCGCGGAGGCCTGCACGGACCACGCCGCCGCGGCCACACGCTGCTCCCCGCTGGGCTCGGCAGTGATGGATCCGGCGGCGCCGTCCACATACACTTCGGTGCCATCGGCCAGTGCGTCAACGCCAGAGGCCGCCACCACAGCAGGCAGGCCCAGTGCTCGGGCCAAGATGGCCGTGTGCGATTGCGGGCCGCCGCTGGAGGTGATCAGCGCGATGACTTTGGCCGGGTCCAAGGTTGCGGTGTCCGCGGGTGCAAGGTCCTCTGCGGCAAGAATGAACGGAGCCTCCGCGACGGGGATGCCGGGTGCGGGGAGACCGCGCAGTTCCGCCACGATGCGGCCCCGGACATCCAGGACGTCGGTGGCGCGCTCGGCCATGTAGCCGCCCAATGCGGTGAGGGTTTCGGCAACCTTGGCGCCGGACTCCCAGACGGCACGCTCTGCAGTACGTGCCCCGCCGGGAGCCTCTGCCGACAGCAATTTGATGGCGCCCTTGATGAGCATGGGGTCGGAGGCCATCAGGGCTGTGGCTTCGAGGACTTCACGGCCTTCGCCGGTCACGGCTGCGGCACGCGCCTGCAATTCTGCCCGGACGGCCTTGCCTGCATCCTTGATGCGTTGGGCCTGCTCTTCGATTGATGACCCTGCCGGGGCCACTTCGCCAGCGTCTGGTTCGGCAATGGCTTTGGGCATTTGCCGAACCAGGCCCAGAACACGGCCCGGGGCTACGCCCACTCCGGAAAATTGTTGCGGCAGGGTAGCTGCTGCTGAGACGCCATTGTTCATTTCTGCTCCTTGAGTCCGCCGAACCGTGCACAGTGGAAAATAAAAAAGGACCCGAATACCGAGCCAAGAGTGGCTCAACCATTCGGATCCTGCCCAGTTGCCCGGTTACATGTCCGTCTCCAGTGTGCGCAATGAACGTGAAGCACGTCAAATCCGTGGTTGGCGAGCAGGTTGACGGGCGGGTTGGCGGGCGGCGCCCATCACCTGGCCCACACGGGCGTCGAACACTGGCGAGCACCGCCGTCGAACATATCATTCCTGTCCCCGGCGGTAGACTCCCTGATCATGAACGCTGAGCCAAACGCCCCCACCAAAACCTTCCACGCCATCTTCCTAGACGTTGACGGCACCTACGCGGATTATGGAGTGGTCCCGGAGGCCCATGTGCAGGCCGTCCGGGATGCCCGCGCCGCCGGGCACAAGGTGCTGATCTGCACCGGCCGGCCCATGGCGATGCTGCCGCAAAGCATCCTCGGCGCAGGATTCGACGGCATCGTTGCCAGCGCCGGCGCGTACCTGGAAATCAACGGCGAGATCCTCGTCAACAACGGTTTCCCGACCGACCTGGCCACCCGCGCCCTCGCCGCCCTCGACGAGCACGACGCCGTTTACATCCTCGAATCCCCCGACGCCGTGTATGTTCGCCCCGCCGCCGAAGCCCGCTTGCGCGCCCACGTCGCAGCTCACTACGAGAATGCTCCAGAGGGAGCCGCAGCCGGTTCCTCCTCGATCATCGGCCACCTCAAATCGTTGGATCAGGGCAGCACCGCAGCTTTCGCGAAAATCTCGGTCTTTGAATCCCCCATCCCCATGGCGGAGTTGGTGGCCCAGATTGGCAGCGACATCGACGTCGTGGCGAATTCCATTGCCGCCGAAGGCCCGCACGCTGGCGAGCTGTTCCAGCGCGGTATTTCCAAGGCCGACGGCGTTGCTGCCGCCCTCGCCCACTTCGGGATCGACCGCGCGGATTCCATCGCCTTTGGCGACGGGCAAAACGATCTTGAAATGCTCGCCTACGCCGGGCTCGGCGTAGCAATTGAGGGTTCCTCCGCCGAACTTTTGGCCATCGCCGACCGTACAGCCTTGCCTCCCAGCCGGAACGGGATCGCGGCCGCGTTTGCCGAACTTGGCTTGCTGTAGCGCGGCTTGCTCTAGACCTTCAGCTAAGCGGCGAGCTCACTGCTCCGACCCACCACTGTGACTTATGCGCGTCCCCACCGACCGCGGGGTGCGCATAATTAAGCCACCCTGCCAAGTCTTTAGTTATGCGCAACCGCACGCGCTGCAGCTGCCATACTTTCAAAGAATCGCGTCCCCACCTACCGCGGGGTGCGCATAGCTAAAGCCACCCTCCCCAAAGTCGCAACGACCGACCCCCGCCCAACACCGCCAGACCCAAAAACCACCAAAACCCACCCAAGTTGCCCTGACAGCTATCACGTGTAACGTACACCGTGCAGGCAATGTTGCCTGTAAGGATTGTTACTCGGAAACGAGGCAAGACCTGAGACTCGCGAAAGCGCATCACGCACCTGCGCTATTTCTTTGTGCGGGCCGCCTCCGGGAAACAGCTGGAGGAAGGCGCCGGCAAGCTGGGCTCCGCCATCCGCGATTCCTATCCGGAGGCCTACGCCATTGCGATCAAGCTGCAAAGCGTCCTCGAACTCAGATTAGGCGAAGCCCTGTCCGAGGACGAGGCCACCTACCTGACACTCCACGTGGCTCGACTCATGGATGAGAACCGGGCGTAAACGCCTTCGCCGCACCCGCATCATCGGCAAGATCGGAAGCGGCCTCAGCCTCGGCAACTTGCGCGTCCGTCATGCGTGAGAGCTTCGAGGGCCACCAGATCTTCTGACCAATATCGTAGGTCAGCGCCGGCACCAGAATCGAGCGCACCACGAAGGTATCGAGCAGCACGCCGAACGCCACGATGAAGGCAATCTGCGCCAGGAACAGGATCGGAATCACGGCCAATGCGGAGAAGGTGGCTGCGAGCACCAGACCGGCCGAGGTGATGACACCACCGGTGATCACCAGCCCACGGATGATCCCGTCACGAGTGCCGTGTTTGAGGGATTCCTCCCGGACACGAGTCATCAAGAAGATGTTGTAATCAATGCCCAGGGCCACGAGGAAGATGAACCCAAAGAGTGGCACCGCGGGATCAGCTCCGGGGAACTTGAAGATGCCGTCGAAGACCAGCGCAGCAACACCCAAGGCCGTACCGAAGGACAGCACCGTCGTCAAAATCAGAAGGACCGGAGCCAGCACGGAACGTAGCAGCAGCATCAGAATGAGTAAGATGACCGCTAGGACAACGGGGATGATCAAGTTGCGGTCATGAATGGAGGCAACGTTGGTGTCAATGGCTGTAGCGGTAACGCCACCCACCAGAGCATCCGGTACAACCGGATCCAGCGCTTCACGCAAATTCAGCACTACATCTGCCGCAGCATCAGAATCGGCAGCTGCACTCAAGGTTCCTTGCAGCATGACCTTGCCGTCAACCACTGTGGGTGCAGGGGCAGGTGTACCGGGAGGGCCAAAGGCCGTGATGCCGCTGGCGGTGACCGTAGCTGAACCACTTGGAGAGTCGGCTGCGAGCACGGTGACGCCGTCAACTCCGTCCAGACCCAGCAGCACATCAGCTGTCTTCTGCAGTTCGGCTTGCGGAACAACTACTTGGGCCGGGCTACCGGTACCGCCGGGGAAATGCTGGCCCAGCACAGCTTGACCGTCGCGGGCCTCGGAGGCACCCAGCACTAGGTCAGACTGCGGAACACCGCTGGCGTTGAGTTGAGTGGCACCCATGGCTCCCACCAGCAGGATCAGTGCGGTGACAACCCAGATGATCCGAGGGCGGCGCTTAATGACGCGGGCCAATTTAACCCACAGGCCCGTGGACGGTTGACCGTGCTCGGCAGCAACAACTTCCGGCTCGTACTTGGGACGGCGAGGCCAGAAGGCGGAGCGACCAAAGGCAAAGAGTAGTGCCGGCAAGAGGGTCAGAGCCGAGAGCATGGCGAAGACAATACCGATGGCGGCAACGGGTCCCAGGGTGCTGTTGGACTTCAGGTCGCTGAGCAGCAAGCACAAAAGCCCTGCAATCACCGTGCCACCGGAGGCGGCAATGGGCTCGATGGAGCGCTTGACGGCTGACACGGTGGCAACCCACTTATCACGAGTGGTACGCAGCTCTTCACGGTAACGAGCAACGTAGAGCAGCGAATAGTCCGTTGCCGCACCAATCACTAAAATGAACAGAATCCCCTGAGTTTGCCCACTCAGAGTGAACACATCAGCCTTAGCTAGCCACCAGACACTCAACAACGCCACGCACAAGGCAAACATGCTGGTGGCCAACACGGCCACAGGCAGGAGCAGAGATCGGTAGACAAGAATCAGGATCACCAGCACGGCCAGTAGCGCCACACCGAGCAAAATGCCGTCGATACCGGCAAAACCGTTGGACAGATCCGCAGTGAATCCGGCAGGTCCGGTGACGTGAACGCTAACGCCGTCGGGCGCAGTGGCCCGCAGAGTGTCACCAATCTCAGAGACCACATCAGCTATTTCGGAGTCTCCCTGGATGGGCACGAACGCCTGCAGCGCAACGCCGTCAGCTGAGGGGATTGCCGGGGAAATATCCGCGGAAACCCCTTCAATCTCCGTCAGAGATTTAACATCCGCCGAAATTTCCTGAATCTGGCCCTCTGTGAGCTTTTCCGTTCCAGAGAAGACCACGATTGCAGGGATCTCATCCGAATCGCGGAATTCCGTGAGGATTTTCTGAACCTGGGTGGCATCCGAGGATGTGGGTAGAAACGCTGTGGGGTCATTGGAGGACACTTCACCAATGCGGCCAAAGTACGGACCACCTACGGCAGCCCCCGCGAGCCACACAATGATCAGTAGCGACGGCAGAAGAATGCGTAGCCACCTCGCCACGGTGGGTAGCGGCTTGTGCACGCTTCTCGTTGCTTTCTTGTGTCCTGAACTCATGTCCCTATTCTCCGTGATCGCGTCATAAATTAATCTAGTTTAGCTAGCAAATATCCTAACATGTAAAAAGCTGAAGCGGATATACCTCAAGCAGGATAGAATCTTTCTATGGAAAGTACCGAGGCAACACATACACCGTTGCCGCCGAGCATCTACGACGTCGACTCCAGCGACCCTGCGGGCAAGCTCGTGGATCGCAGCACTATGGACCCTGCAGAGGTGCGTCAAGTGGGTGCCGTGATGGCGGCACTGGGACGGTTGCGTGAAGCAGAACAACAGCTTTCCGATGCATCTCTGAAGTACATGAAGTTGAATCAGACGGACATGCGAGCCCTGCATTACCTCATTGTTTCAGCCAACACCGGGACCATAGCAACCCCCGGAGCCATTGCCGCGCACCTGAAAATTTCGACGGCGTCCACCACTAAATTGTTGGACAGATTGGAACGCGCACAGCACATCACCCGGTCACCGCACCCCAGTGACCGACGAGCTTTGGCCATCGCCATTACCAGCAAAACGCACGACGCCGCCATGGACACCGTGGGCCGCCAGCAGTCAAAACGGTTTTATTCGGCCGCGCGGCTCACCCCTGAAGAGCGCGAGGTGGTGATCCGGTTCCTCGACGACATGACGGAACAGATCTCCATCACTGACCAGCCTTGGGCACAGCCCGGTGCCACTGCGGACTGAAGCCATAAAACGGCCTCTTAACTCCGAAGCACCTGGTGCACAAACTGCACGGCGACCGAGCCCTCCCCCACCGCGGAAGCGACGCGTTTGAGCGAACCGGCCCGCACATCCCCTACGGCAAAGACTCCTGCGGCGCTGGTTTCGTATAGGAACGGATCGCGGTCGCCATCGGCGGTTTGGTGGTGTTGATCGCCCAAGGCGGGACCCGTGAGGATGAAGCCGCGGGAATCGCGCAGGACCTGCGGCGGCAGCCAATCGGTGCGCGGGGATGCCCCGATGAATACAAACAACGCCGAGGCGGGCAGCAACTCCGGGGCACCAGAACCCGCCGCACCCGAACCCTCACCACCGCGAATCAGCACACCCTCCAGCCGGTCCGTGCCTTCCAGCGAATCAATGGAGACGCCGCAGCGGACGTTGATGTTGGAGCGTTCGGCCACCTCGTCCTCTAGCTGGTGCTGGTAGGCGGCTGTCAGCGCTTGGGCCTGTTTGCGGTCACTGACATCGCGGAAGAAGGTGTGAGTGGCAACGTACTCTCCCTCGCGGAACCGCCCAGTGGCATTCCCCTCAACAGGGAAGGTGTGCCCGTCCTTGGCCACAAAGGTGACCTCCACACTGTCAAAGGACATTCCGCTCATGAGCTGCCCAATCAACAGTGTGCAGTGATCGTGATCCACCTTGTCCACAATGTCGAACAGAGTCAGCCCCGGAAGTTCTTCAGTCGTGTACCCGAGCAGTTCATGCCATGCCCGATTGACGAATTGGAAGTGCCCGTCGGGCAGAATGCTCTGAACAATATCGTGCGCTGATTCAATGAGGTCCTGATAGCGCCGCTCACTTTCCAGCACCAGCGCTTCGGCGTCGTGCCCGGGGGTCACATCACAGGCCACCGCCCGGTACGCCTGCTCTACCGGTATCGCGGTCACGGTCCACAACAGCCAGCGGAGGGTTCCGTCCTTAGCCCGGACTCGGTTTTGGAAGCGGACCGCTGCCGAACCTGCGCGAATACTCTCCAGGTCCGCAAAAGTCGCGACAGCATCGGCGTCGTACATGAGATCGGTGAGGGATAGCGAGAGCATCTCGGTGGGGGTCCAGCCGAGCAGGCCTTCCCAGTCCCCGGCAGCCTCACGGAAGTGCCCATCGAAACCGATGACGCAGGAAAGATCAACGCTTAAATCCAGTAGGCGGGCCGCCACATTCTGGGGCCAGGAATCGATGCCGAGCTGCTTCGGCGACATGGACCGCCCCTTCGCGGAGGTTCCGTCCGCACGTGGGCGGGCGCTTGATTCGCAATATACACCCGTTTGAAAATACCCGCCCGTGCGGTGCCTGGCACAGTGGTGGAATCGAGGGAAGGCGAGCGTGCGTGGTGGATTGTGGCGCGGTTGAGAACGGAGCAGGATTCAAGAAGCAAGGACGACGGCGGCCACCTAGTGTTGGGTGCATAGAGCGAACCACGCAACCCAAAGATAAGGACAGGCTCCCATGGTCAACACCACCTTTAACAAAGAAGAAAAGACAGCGATGCGAGCCGCTGCTGCCGAGGCCAAGGCCGCAAAGGCTGGTGCGGACCTCGAGGCCGCGTGTTTGACTGCCATCGCGGACATGACCGGCACGGATCAGGAACTGGCACAGACTCTACACAGCCTGGTTCAGGAACACACCTCCTTGGGCGCGAAGACTTGGTACGGGATGCCTGCTTACACAAATGCCGACGGCAAGGTAGTGGTGTTCTTCCAGGCCGCGGCCAAGTTCAAGGTCAGGTACGCCACCATTGGCTTCCAGCCCGATGCGCAACTGGACGACGGCAACCTCTGGCCCAACGCCTACGCCGTGACGAAGCTGAAGGCCGCCGACCAGAAGAAGCTCGTGGCATTACTGACAAAGGCGGTTGGGTGACGGGGCCCGCTCCGCCAGCTACGCCCCGAACACCGCCCGCTGCAGGAACTCGTTGCGGAACTTCCCTTCGGGATCCAGTCGCCGCGCCAGCGCCTTGAAGTCGTCAAAGCGCGGGTAGAGCGGCGCCAGCGAGGAGGCATCGGCGTCGAACACCTTGCCCCAGTGCGGGCGGGCAGCGAAGGGAGCCAGCGCTTCCTCCACCACCTTCACCACAGCTTCGACGGCGGCCTGATCGCGGAACCAGGTGAAGTGGAAGGCCACACTATCGCGGCCTTGGGCGGCGCTGAGCCAGAGGTCGTCGGCCGCGATGGAGCGAATCTCGCCCACCTGCAGCAGCGGCGTAATCACGGCGCTGAGGGCGCGTAGAGCTTTGATCGCTGGAACGGCATGGCTCCTATCAATGAGGTATTCACTCTGGATCTCCTCGCCGGCGCTGGGCATGAACTCCATTCGAAAATGCGAGAGGCGGTCCTGCCACGGCCCTGCTACTCCCAGCTGCTGAGTGCTGTGCACGGCTGAGACTCCCGGCACCGGGTGCATACCCTCAGTCGCCGCTGTCCCACCCAGCAATTCTGTGGGGTAATCGCCGGTTCGGCCGTCGCCAATTTTTTGTTTGAACCAGGCCAGCCCCACGGTGTCGCCGCTCCAGTCCGTGAACAGGCTGACCGAGTACGCCCGGGAGGTGACGGCATCGTAATCCGCCAGCAGCGCGTCCCAATCGAGGCCAAGGTAGACGTGCTGGGCCACCGAGTACGTGGGCACAATGCTCAGCGTCACCTCGGTCACGATGCCCAGCGCACCCAGACCCACCACGTATCCGGGAAAATCCGGCGTCTCGGCACGACTCACGGAGTGAATCTCGCCGGTGCCGTCCACCAAGCGCAGAGCTACGACGTCGGCCGCCAAGTTTGCGTTGTTATCTCCTGAACCATGGGTGGCCGTGGCGATGGCGCCGGCCACCGAAATGTGCGGCAAGGAGGCTAGGTTTGTCAGTCCGAATCCGTGAGCTGCCAGCTCCACAGCCAAAGCCCCGTAGCTGCTACCGCCACCAACCGTGACGGTCATGGCTGCTTCGTCGATGCGGACGGCAACGGGCATCTTATCCAAGCAGATCTGGATACCGGCGCTGTCGGCAATGGCGTTGAAGGAGTGCCTGGAGCCCAGCGCCTGAACCGAGCTGGCGCCGCGCACCAGGGCTTGCACTTCGGCTTCCGATTCTGGATGGTGAATCTCCGTGGCGCGGTAGTGGTGGTTGCCTGCCCAGTTGCTTTCTTGGGCGCTTTCCTCGAGGGTGTCTGGTGTCTGCTGCATGGTCATTCCACGGGTCCTAGCTCGAAAGAAAACAATTTGATGTGACTCACAACATATCAAATATTGCGGTCCTTGCCTATGCTGCGAGTTCCTCGGAAAGTGCGCGGCCACCACGGCCCGTGCGTCACGTACCGCCAATTTTCGGGCGCGAAAAGGGTCAGCCCACCAAGGTGAGCCGGCCCGCCGTCGAACATTGAAAAAATATGCTCAGAAAAATCCCACGAAAAGCAGAACTACTTCCCTGCGGACACGAGCTCCTTCTCCAGCGCCGGCTCGGCAAGCTTCGCCTTGGCGGCCGGGATGAACGCGGCGATGATGGCCGCCAACACCGAGACACCGGCGCCGATCAGCAGAGCGGTCCGGAATCCAGCTTCGGAGGGGACATCCACCCCGCCCAGCGGTATGGTCATCTGAGCCAGAACCAGACCAATAACGGCGGCTCCGATGGTGGTACCGAGTGAGCGCATGAGCGTATTGAAGCCGTTGGCGGATGCGGTCTCACTGCGCGGCACCGCACTCAGGATGATGGACGGCATGGCCCCGTAGGCCAGAGCCACGCCGCTGTTGATGACCAAACCTGTTGCCAGAATCCCCCACGTGGTACCCATTCCGACCACACCGACAACGTACCCGAGCGCGAGAATCGAGACACCCAGCACCAAGGTGAACTTCGGGCCGCGCTTGTTGCTCAATCGTCCACCAACGGGTGAAAGGAACATCATCATCAGCCCAGGAGGGGCCAGCCACAGGCCGGCGGCGAGGATGGATTGGCCAAGACCGTACCCAGTGGAGCCTGGCAATTGCAGAATTTGGGGCATGACGAGCATGCTCGCGTACATGCCAAAACCTACGAAGATGGAGGCGATATTGGTCAACAACACGCGCGGACGGACCGTGGTGCGCAGATCCACGAGTGGATCTTTGGTGCGCGTCTCCCAGAAGCCCCACAGCACGAAGGAAACGGCCGCCAAAGCAAACAGGCCAAGCGTGGTGGTTGAGGTCCAGCCCCAGCCGGAGCCCTTCGATACTGCGAGAATCAGTGAGATCAGAGCGATCGCCAGGCCCAGGGCACCCAGACCGTCGAAGCGTTGACCGGCGGCACCGGCCGGGGTGGATGGAATGAAGTAAAAGATCGCGATAGCGACCAGCAGTGTGGCGGCCGCACTGGCCCAGAACAGCACGCGCCAATCGGCAAACTCAATGACGGCGGCTGAAACCGGCAGACCGATCGCACCGCCAACACCCAAGGTGGCGCTGACCGTGGCGATCGCCGAGGACAGCTTTTCCTTCGGGACCAGATCCCGCAGCATGGCGATGCCCAGCGGCACGATCCCTGCTCCAATCCCCTGCAGCGCTCGCCCGGCGATCATGATCTCCACCGTTGGCGCCACGGCACAGACCATGCCGCCAAGAATCAACGGAAGCGTCAGCAGGAGCATCATCTTCTTTTTTCCGAACAGGTCGCCCATGCGGCCTGCGATCGGCACCGACACCGCACCGGCTAGTAGCGTTGCCGTGATGATCCACGCCGTATTGGCTGGGGAGGCGTCAAAGATGCCGGGCAGCTGGGAGATAAGGGGCGCCACCATGGTCTGGGTGAACGAGGACGCAATGCCCGCGGTCGCCAGCACCCCGGTCAAAAAGCCTGGGCGGCGGAGAGAAACTGAACTGGACAAAAGAACCCTTCAACGATCAATGTGCATCCTGCACTAGATGTGTACTATACACATGCAGTGTCAAATATGCTTGATGCACATTTGGGTTAGAGTTGCCGTAGTCGAGGAGGAAATCTATGCAACGCCGCATCGCAGATATCGAATATGAACAGCTGATGCTCAGCCGCTACACGGCCGCCCAGTACCGCAGTCAAGAGGGAATCGACCGCAGCGTCTATTTGCTGCTCAGCCGAATCGACGCAAGCGGTCCCATGTCAATTGGCGAACTCAGTGAAGTCTTCCGCCTGGATGCTTCCACTTTGCAACGTCAAACCACTGCCGCAGTACGTGCAGGATTCCTGGAACGGATTCTCGATCACGACGGCGGCGTCGCCCGCAAATTTTCCCTAACCACTCTGGGTAAAGGGCAACTTGTGGCCGGTCGAGAACGCTCCATCAGTGCACTCACCAAAGTCCTCGCCGACTGGCCAGCAGCCGACGTCAACCAATTCGCGGATCTCTTGCGCCGCTTCAATACCTCGATCGAGGACTACAGCAGAGCACAAGACCACAGCAGAGCACAAGCACCCGGCGCCAATTCCCAACCCTCACCGTAGTTTCCCTATGAAGTACGACGGCGGGAGCCCACCTTCGCACTCAAGGTAAGCTCCCGCCGTCGTGCTTCATGAGCGGACTTCTCGTTCATCAACGAATGTGCTGGCAGTAGCGATGGGACTCTCCAGCTAGACCCACCAATCGTTGATTCACATAAAGTGAAGATCCATTCTCTCTATGTGAGATGGCTATCCATTTAGTGGACCCGGGGTGATGAGCTGTGGCCCGCCTCATCATGTGGGCACCGAAATAGTGGGGTAGCTCCACATCGGACGGCGCTTGCGGGAAAAGACGGCCGTCTAATGCCGTCTTTTCCCGCAAGC